>SKYY01000117.1 GCA_007127665.1 Balneolales bacterium
ATTGCGTTTATGAAAGAATATGTGAAGCGTGAAACGCTGGCTGAAACCATTGAATTCGGCACTGTCAGTGATTTCGATTTTGTAAAGCAGTGGGAAATTGACGATAAAAGCTGTACCATTGCCATTCAACGTAATACCAACTATTAATCCTCTGCAGCTATGAGCAAGGAAACTAAAGACAAAGGGGAGCGCATATCCCCGTACAGCGACGAGGACCTGGAGTACTTTCGCAGTATCATTATGAAAAAGCGGCAAGAGGCCGAAAAGGATTTGAATATCCTTATGGATGCGCTTAAAGAGAGCACCGAGAACTCTTCGGATGAGTCCGCATACTCATTTCATATGGCGGATGCCGGTACGGATGCCCAGGAGAGAGAGAAGACCTACATGCTGTATAACCGGACCCGTAAATTCATCAAATACCTTGACGATGCCATAGAGCGTATCAATAACAAAACCTATGGCCTGTGCAAGGTGACCGGCAAGAAAATTTCCAAAGGACGGCTGGAAGCGGTGCCTCACACCCAGATCAGCATCGAAGCCAAACTGAAAAGGCGATAACCGTTTTGACTCAGGCCCGCAGTAAACTGACCGTGTTCGGAGTTACGGCCCTCGCTGTGCTCCTGCTGGATCAGCTCAGCAAATACTGGATTCGCACCACCCCCGAACTGCATGATTACACGCTGATTGAGGGGTGGCTTGCGTTCAATTTCACGAAGAATCCGGGTATGGCACTGGGCATTCACTGGGCCGATACATGGGTGATCAGCCTGGTTGCCATAGCGGCCACCGTGATCATCCTGATTTACGTCTGGAAAACCATGAAACCGGCGAACCTGGGCTACATGGCCTGTATGGGGCTTATCGTGGGCGGCGCGCTGGGAAACATCACCGACCGCATCTTCATGGCCCGCGTCGGCGGCTACGGCGGTGTGCTCGACGGGCATGTGGTCGATTTCATTCACTTCAAGCTGCGCATCGGCGATTTTGACGTTTTTCCGTACATCTTCAACGTGGCGGATATGGCCATCTCCGTATCCATCATGACCCTCATCGTCTTCTACAAGCAGCTGATGCCGGAATATGCCGGGGACCGGGGGGATGCGGAAGACGCCCCGGACTCAGACACCGCCTCAGCACCCGGACCGGATGACAGCGAGCCGGATGACAGCGAGCCGGGTGACAGCGAGCCGGATGACAGTGAGCTGGACGAAACAGAAAAGATTACATCACCGAAAAAGGAATCCGAAGCCCCATCCCGCGATTCTCAAAAAGATTAGAGACATGCCAGGCGGCTCCATCCTCATCGACCATTACCGGCACCCGCGCTGCCGGGGCGAGGTCGAAAATCCGGCCCGCCGAAACGTGATCCACAACCGGAAATGCGGTGACAGGATCGTACTGACCTCGCGTCCGGACCATCACGGCATGCTTGAGGTCCGCTTTGAAGGCGAAGGTTGCATGTACTGCCTGGCATCCGCATCCATCCTTTGCAGTACGCTGTCCGGAATGAAGAGGGAGGATGCGCTCTTCCGGATAGCGTTGTTCCGGAAATGGCTGCGTGGCATAACCCCGGATAAGATGCGTCAACGATCGGGACAGGACGAGCCATCATATGTTGCACCGGCCGGCCGCCTGCGGGAAGCAAACGGTGATGAACCGGGCATGGAACAATCCGGAGAGGAGGATCGGGTTGTGTGTGAAGCGGCGGGACTGACCGACGAAATGCAGGCGCTGGGCGAGGTGAAGGCTTATCCCATGCGCATCGATTGTGCCGATCTGGCATGGAAGTGCGCAGACGAGATGTTGCAACATGACAAATAAGACAGGCACAAATGGACCCGTTGATGCGGTGATAACCTGGGTAGATGGAAACGATCCGGCACATCGCATGAGGCGCATGCAGGCCTTGAACCTGGATGTGCCGGCCGCATCACTGCCGATCGCGTCACGCGGCGACGATACCCGTTTTCTCGACAACGGCGAGCTGCGTTTTTGTCTCGCATCCATCCGCTCGTTCGCTCCCTGGATCCGCGATATCTATCTGGTGACCGATCGTCAGTGCCCGGATTTCCTCACGGAGCAGGTCCGGAGAAAGCTGAATATTACGCTCGTCGACCACACCGACATCTTTGCCGGCTATGAATGGGCCCTGCCGACATTCAACACACGCACTATCGAAACGGCGCTTTGGCGCGTTCCGGACCTGTCTGACCGGTTCATCTATTTCAATGACGATTTTGTGCTCAGCGGCCCTGTGCGACCGGAAGATTTTTTTATCGGAAACAGAGTTGTGGCCCGTGGTGCGTGGAACCGGATGAAATCATATGGGCGTTGGCGGCTGCAGGCCAGCCGTCTGGCCAATTACCTGTCCAAAAAACTCCTGGGAATCACCCGCACCATGCACTTGCTGCAACAAATGCGCTCGGCCGGTCTGGCCGGTTTTTCGCGTAAATATTATTGGGTGGACCATGCTCCTCATCCGGTCCACAAGCCGGTTCTGGAAAACTTTTTCGAGGAGCACGAGGAACTGTTTGAGCGGAATATCCGCTACCGGTTTCGCGATATCGAGCAGTTTTCAGCCATTTTCCTGGCGTACCATCTGAAGATCGCAAAGGATGAAGCCGAACTGGTGCCGCCCGACGATGTGCTGATGGTCCACGGTGAAATGGATCGCTGGATCTGGCTGGAAAAGAAGATCCGACGGATTGAAAACGGCGAGGTGCGGTTCCTGAGCCTGCAGGCTGTCGAAAAGATGAGCGACCGTTCACGAAAGCGGTTGGAAAAAGTGCTCACGGAGCTGACGGGACTCGATTTTTGAAGTACTTCATTGCCGGGGAAACAGAGGGACGGCCTGCCGGCAGTCATCAGGGCAAGTTGAGA
>SKYY01000047.1 GCA_007127665.1 Balneolales bacterium
GATATGCGGCGCCCCAATCTTCCGGATAGCGTTCAGGTCGCATATCTATTCATCGGCAGGACGGGATGATTTCTTAATTTTTTTTAATGTTCGGGTTTGAAAATATCAATATCACTCATCCTCCCCTGATCACCCTTCATTCATCCCCGTTTTGTAAACCGCTGCCCGTTATCTGATCAGAACAGGCCGAACCTTGTGTCATATTTTGAAAGCCACGGTACACCTGGTTCCGTTGTCATTCCTGATGGTAAAACTTCCTCCCAGCTGCTCACTGATCATCGAGACCAGCATCAGTCCGAACCCCTGTGAGGCGCCCGCATCAAACCCGTCCGGCAACCCGCTGCCGTTATCCCGGACGTTGATCGTCACATTCCTGTTTTCTTCTTCAACCGTAACCCAAAGCTGTCCGATTGCCTTGCCATTGAAAGCGTACTTCATGGCATTGGTAAGCAGTTCGTTGATAATGATGCCGATGTGAAACATTCTGTTTGAAGCAAGTTGAAAATCCGCAATTTGCTTGTCCAGGGTGATCCGGTCAGAGTCAAAAAGCGACGCAACGATGGAATCGGCAAGGTTTTCAATGTACTGTTTGACGGAAAGTTCTTTCTGCTCATCGCTGGCCAGCAGCTGTTCATAGAGCACACGCATACTTTGGACACGGCTCACAGCACCCTCCAGTGCAGATTGCGTCTCCGGATGTTCTACGGATTGCGCCTGCATGTGAAGCAGGCCTTCAACCGTGGCAAAGTTGTTTTTGATACGGTGGTTGGTTTCCTTGAGGATAACCTGCTTCTCCTGAAGCTGCTTTTTTATCTCCTCCTCGGCAAGTTTACGCCCGGTGATATCGCGGCCTATTCCAACCAAACCTGTGATGTTGCCCGTTTGGTCATGCAGGGGAAGCTTGGTGACCAGTTGCCACATGACTGATCCGTCGGGCATAATGAGTTTTTCCTCCCTGTTCACTACTCTTTCCCCATGTTTCAATATCTTCTGATCGTCTTCAAAGAAGGGTTCGGCGATCTCGGAAGGCCAGATATCAAAGTCGTTTTTGCCCACCAGATCTTCTTCCCGTTCAAAGCCCGTTTTTTGCAATTCGGCTTTGTTGGCAATCTGCTTGCGGGTTTCCGTATCCTTCACAAATATGGAGTCGGGAATGCTGTCTATGATGGTGCGCAACAATGTTCGCTCCTGGTCAAGCGCCTCCTCGGCCTGCTTTTTCCCTGAAATATCCAGAATCAATCCATCCTGAAAAACCACCCGGCCCCCGGCATCAGAAACAGCCCGTCCTTTTTCATACATCCAGCGGATGCGTCCATCCTTGTGGCGGATGCGGTACTCGATCTCCCATGGTTTGTTTTCCTTTATGGACGAAGCGATGTGATCCGAAACCATTTCCCGGTCTTCGGATACGATCAGCCGCCGATAGGAAACGGAACAATTGTGCAGAAGCTCATCCGGCTCATATCCGCTAATGCTATGCACGTTATTCGTCAGATACAGCATGGTCCCGTCGGCATCGTTTTTACGCCGGAAAGCAATCCCAGGCAAATTGGCGACGAGAGATTCAAACTGTTCTTTATTTTCACGGACCTTTTTCTCCGTATTGATCCTGTCGATCAACAGTCCCGTGACATCGGCAAATGTTTCAGCGGCTCGCTGGTTCTTCAACCCCGCGCCTTTTTCCAAAATGAGCGTAAAATCGCCAAGAGACACATTGTCCTTGGTCGTTTTTATGACGACCACGGCTCCGGTACTGCCCATTTTTTCAAGAGCTGAGACTACACTGCTGGAAATGACATCACCGGTCACCGCCCTCAGGTTTTTAAAAAACGTTGTTTTTTGGTCTTTGATCTTCGCATCCCTGACCGGATCACGGCGCCATTTTTTCCCGGAAATGGGAAAGCCAAGCAGCGATGACGCTTTTTGCAGATGACGGTTTACGCCGGCCAATCCAGCCGTGGCAAAATCTCCGTTTGCATCAAACACATTCAAGGCGACGTATTTCGCCCCGGTAATGAGCTGCATCTGTCTGGCTATGTACGCATAGTCAACATTGCCGGAATGGTACTCGTTGAATTTTTTTGACGCTTCGCCTATCAGATAATCGGACGTGATGTCCAGACACAAAACCGAGAAATACATGTACCTGGTGGAGTAGGCATGCACGAGGTACCACTTTTGCAGAGCGCTGCTGAACTGCTCGATGTGCTTTTCAACGCCGCCAAGCGCCACTTCTGCGTAATAGCCGATCCAGTCGAATTCATCTTTTTCGATACCCGGCAGCACTTCCCGGACGGTTCGGTTCTCAAGCTCCTCTTTTGGAATGCCAATGAGTTTCTCGAAGGCGGTATTTACCTCCAGAAACTCATAATCTACCGGTGTACCCTCATCATCAAGAATCATCCTGTGATGGGCATAGCCGAGTACCGGACTGTTAAAAAGTGCTTCCAGGCTGCTATTATACATTTTCCTGAATAATTTATGCTCCTCTGACCAATTGTTATGCGATCCTTCTTTTCAAAACTTTTGCATGCCTTTTCGGACATTTTTATTATCGGCACAAATGCCGAAACCTTTACCCTCTAAATTGTTGCATGGCAGCGGCCAGCCAAGCCGCGTGGTCGGTGGTAATGACGAAATATTCGAAGTGCCTGTATAAAATACATCCACCAGTGCAAATGGCTGGATTTCCAAGTGGGAAGGATGGTATCTTAGCCATATCAAAGGATATACAACTGAAATCACAACCAGTCCCGACGAGGCCCTTTCCATGAAATGAACATGACAGCCTCCGGCTGACGCACAGGAGGATGATTACATCCTGTCATGTGAATTCATTCTGACAATATGAATCATAATTGATTTAAACTGATGAA
>SKYY01000176.1 GCA_007127665.1 Balneolales bacterium
TGGCCTTCCACACGGGGCTCATTTCAGGCAGCCAGTAGCCGGCGAACGGCAGGTGGTAACCGCCAAAGAAAAACACGGTAATCAGCATGCTTCCGATCACCACGTGCATGTATTCAGCAAGGAAAAAGGTCCCGAACTTCATGGAGCTGTACTCGGTATGAAAACCGCCGACCAGTTCCTGTTCGGCTTCCACCAGATCAAAGGGTGCACGGTTGGCCTCAGCAAAGACCGCAATAGTGAATATTATGAAGCCCAATGGGTTACGGAATATATTCCACCAGAGTTCCTGCGATTGAACAATCTCAAGGAGGCTTAGTGAACCGGCAAAGAGGATAACGGATGCCAGTGCGACGCCCATCGGCAGCTCATAGCTGATCATCTGGGCGGCGGCGCGGAGTCCACCGAGAAGGGAATATTTACTGTTGGATGCCCACCCGGCGAGGGTCACGCCGTATACCGCCAGGGAGGCCACGGCAAGCAGGTACAATACACCTACATTCAGATCTGTAATGTATACGAATTCGCTGAACGGAATGATGGCGACAGTGATGATGGCGGTGCTTACCGGTATCATCGGGGCCACGGTGTAGAGAAACCGGTTGGCTTTGGCCGGCACGATATCCTCTTTCAGGAAGAGCTTGATCACATCAGAAAAGGGCTGGAAGAGTCCGAGCGGACCAACCCTGTTCGGGCCGTAGCGGTTCTGGATGAATGCTGAGACACGTCGTTCCGCGTATACGGCAACGGCTGCCGAGGGTAGCAGGAAAAACAGCACCACGGCGAGCATGACCAGTATTGAAAAAAGTAGAGGATCCATTTATGCGGGTTTAACTTCCGAATCTTGTTCCAGTTTCAGTTGAATGCCATTTTCCTCGTCCATGCGGTCATAGGAAACTTCCCGGAAGACAGGGAATGTACCGGCAATATCTTCCATGATCTGGCGTGACGATTCCCAGGCGATAGTGTCGCTGTCAGACTTCATGCGGGTAAAGAACTCCCAGGCGGGAATGCAGTCAATGCGGTTGGCATCACTTACCCAGTTGTCGAATTTCGTGCCATAGTGATCCAGGCGGCCCATGGACATTTCAAGATTGAGCCGGCGGTTGGTGTACAGGGTTTCCTTGGCCGGTACGGTCCGTTGGATACGTCCGTCAACATTAACATAGGAGGCCGCGTGTTCGGCGGCCGTTGTCACCGGTACGACCAGGTTGGCGGCACGAGTAGTATCGTTGTGGTTGGTTCCCCAGACGATCATCCAGGAGGAAGCCAGGTGTTCTTCGGTGAGTGCCGTACGCCCGAGCAGGTCGTCATCCAGAATGGCGATGATCTTCGGTTTGCCGGTTTCAATGAGTTTGATCAGTGATTTCTCATCGATTTCATCAAATCCAAGACCTTTTACACCATTGGTGTTCGGTGCCTGGTCGTCGGAGATGAGGAATCCGTCGCCGGTTCCAGGTTCGGTGTGCGGCAGGAAACGGAAACGTGACACGCCGAGGTTGCCAAAGTATGTCCGCAAGGCGTAATTGTCTTCCACGGAGGCGTGCGGACTTCCGATAACCAGGATTTCGTCAGCCGTGACTTTTTCGAGTTCCTCCTGCAGGGTCAGTTGCGCGTTGTTCCATGATGTTCGCACTTGCCCGGCATCATCGGGTCGAAGATGCGGACGGGATATCCGGTTTTCATTGAATTTACGATAAGCAAGGCGTCCGGCGTCCGGCATCCAGTGGTCATTAACCGCTTCATTGAAACGCGGGGTGACACGCAACACGAGATTGTCGCGCGTCCAGAGCCAGGTACTGCAGCCCTTACCGTTGGTGATATCAACACTTGGCGTCTGGTTCATCTCCCAAACGCGTGCCTTGAAACGAAAATCGGCCGATGTCAGTGCCCCGACCGGACAAATATCAACGGTATTGAGTGAATAGGGGTCATCGAATTCCCGGCCGTTGGCTGTTGTTGGGTAGTTTTTGTCGCCACGAGAAATGATGGTAAGCTGATACGTCTTGCTGATTTCGTCCGTAAAACGCACGCAGCGGGTGCAGTTGATACAGCGCTCGGCATCAAGGATGACGCGAGGCCCAAGCTGGATCGCTTTGGGCTTGTGGACTTTTTTGTGCTCGAAACGGCTGCCTTCGGGACCGTATTTGTAGGTGAGGATCTGCAGGGGGCATTCACCGGCCTGGTCACAAATGGGGCAATCCAGGGGGTGGTTGATCAGGATGAATTCCAGATTGTCGGCCTGGGCTTCCTTTACAAGTTCGTCGGTCTCATGGGTGTGGATGACCAATCCGTCTGCAAGGTCGAGACTGCAGGCGGTCATGAGTTTCGGGAAATAGCGGATCACCCGGTTGCCTTCGTCATCAATTTCAAAGACCTTTTTTTCCCTGTCAAAAACGGGCATTCCGGCTTTCACGACGCACTGCCGGCAATTGGCCGGGATGGAAAGTGAGGGATGATAGCAAAAGAATGGCAGATCAAGGCCCTTGTCGAGCATGAACTGAAGAACCTTGCCCGGTTTCTCGAACTCGTATCGTTTGTTATCTATATAAATTTCAGGCATGTCTGAACAGGTGATGTTACATCAAGCAACGGCATAGACCGTTTTTTTGCATTTCTTTTCAAATTCTTCGCGGAACCGGTCGATGGAGTAGCGAACGGGCCATGCGGCGGCATCGGCCAGGGCGCAGATGGTGCGTCCCTCCATACGGTGGCAGATAGCAAGAAGCAGATCCAGATCCCTCATTTCGCCGTTACCGTCCTTGATTTTGCGGAGCGTTTTTTCAAGCCAGCCCGTGCCTTCCCGGCAGGGGGTGCACTGTCCGCAGGATTCATGGTCGTAGAAGTAGGAAATTCTCCAGATCAGATCCACCATATCGGTGTCTTCGTCCAGAACCACCATGCCGGCGGTTCCCATCATGGATCCGGCTTCACGCAGGGATTCGGAGTCCATTGTTACACCGTCCAGCATATCCGCCCGGAGTGGAGGGGTGGAAGAACCACCGGGAATCAGGGCTTTGAGTTTTTTTCCACCACGGACACCACCGGCGACTTCGTTGATCAGGGTCATGATATCCATGCCTGCGGGGTATTCGTAGACGCCCGGACGGTTGACGTGTCCGGAAATACCGTAAAGAACCGGTCCCGGGTGTGTTTTCGGGCCAATATCCAGATACCACTCGGCACCATGTTGCATCACAAGGGGCACATTGGCGAGTGTCTCTATGTTGTTAATGGTTGTAGGTCGACCCCACAACCCGCGCTGAGCCGGAAACGGGGGTTTTACCCTTGGGTAGCCCCGCTTGCCTTCAAGCGACTCCATCAGCGATGATTCCTCGCCGCAAATATATGCGCCGGCACCCATGTGCGTATACATTTCCACGCTGAAATCCGATCCGAGGATTTTCTTTCCCAGGTATCCTTTCTCGCAGGCCTGATCAATGGCTTTTTGAAGTTTCTGGATGAAGGGCCGGTATTCCCCGCGGATGTAGACATAGATCACGTCGATCTGCATGGCATATGCGGCAATGATCGCTCCTTCAATAAACAGGTGCGGATTGAATTCAAAAAGTTTTCGGTCTTTGAAGGTTCCGGGCTCGGATTCATCTCCGTTACATGCCAGATAGCGGGGTTTTCCGTCGGGTTCCGGCATGAACGACCATTTCAGACCCGCATTGAAGCCGGCGCCGCCGCGACCGCGTATGTTTGCTGTCTTTACTTCGTTGACGACATTGGCCGGAGTCCATGTTTTCCGGTCTTTCAGAATTTTTTTGAGTGCCTGATAGCCGTTGTTTTTTTCATACACGGATATGTCATGCAGGTCCCGTATAGCGGGCACCAGCATGGGTTTATAAGATTTCCAGTCGTTGCTCATTGCAGATATCAGGATCCTTTTTCGTGTTGGGGCATGGGGTTGGACTCGAAATCCGGCTTTTTGCCGGCCCGCAGGTCTTCAATCAGCTTGTCTACCTTTTCACGTGTGAGGTGGTTGACAAATTTGTCGTTGGTTACCTGGAGCATGGGGGCGTAGCCGCAAGCGCCAAGGCATTCCACAGACTGTACAGAGAATTCACCATCAGGTGTTGTTTCACCAGCTTTGATTCCGAGCTTCTCTTCGATGTAATGCAGCATATCGTATCCACCCGAAACCTGGCAGCTCAGACAGGTGCAAACATCCAGGACATTCCTGCCCATGGGTTTTTCGTAAAACTGGGTGTAGAAAGATACCACGCCGCGGATGTGGGCTTCCGGAACGCCAAGGGTTTTGGCTACCAGTTGCTGTACAGAGGGATCGGAGTGTCCGAACTTGTCCTGTGCGTACCAGAGCGCCGGGAGCACTGCTGATAGTTTATCAGGGTATTTTGCCGTGATTTTTTCGATCTCTTTGAGATCTTTTGCAGTAAAGGTATAGGTTTCAGCCATAATTACTTGTCTGAGTCTCCCATTACCGGATCCAGCCCGCCGATTACCACAACGGTATCAGCGACCATTTCACCGTCCAGAATGGTTTCCAGTCCCTGCAGGTTGCTGAAGGACGGGGATTTGATTTTCAGGCGCCAGGGGTGTCCTGTTCCGTCACTTTGAATATAGAACCCGAGTTCGCCTTTGGGGGCTTCGATGGCATGGTAGCTTTCCGCTCCGGCAGGAGGGCAGACCCCGGTATCGGTCATCATGAAATCGTGGATAAGCCCCTCCATGGAGTAGTAGACTTCATCCTTGGAGGGATAGCTTTTCTTGGCGTCATCCACACGGATCGGCCCTTTTTTGGGCATTTTTTCAAAGCATTGTTCGATGATGCTGACAGACTCCGCCATCTCTTCCATCCGGCAATAGTATCTTGCCAGGTTGTCACCTTCTGTGCGGGTTGGAACCATGAAATCCATCTGGTCATATAGCATGTACGGTTCGAAGGTGCGGATATCGTAGGCGATGCCTGTAGCCCTCAGCGATGGTCCGGCCAGTCCGATGGCAATACCTTCTTCGTGGCCAATGGCACCTACGCCATTGTTTCTGTCGACAAAAATCCTGTTGCGGTCAAGGATTTTATGCCAGCCTCTGAGTTCATCGGGAAATTCCCGCACAAATTTGCGGATCTTCTCTTCGGCAACCGGAGTGAAGTCATTGTTCACACCACCGATCCGTGAATGAGAGACCGTGAACCGGTGTCCGGCCACCTCATCGAAGATATCATAGAGTTTCTCCCTTTCCCGGAAAGTCCAGAGAAAAAACGAGAGCGCACCGGCATCCATGATCATGGTCCCCAGCCACAAAAGATGTGAGGATATACGGGCCAGCTCACAGCAAATCATGCGGATATAGGTGGCCCGCTCGGGAACCTCTATATTGGCTATTTTTTCAACGGCAAGGCAGAGTGCGACATTGTTGCTGTACGGGGAGAGGTAGTCCATGCGGTCGGTGTATGGCATGAACTCCTGATAGGTTTTGTTCTCTGCCATTTTTTCGATACCGCGGTGCAGATAGCCGGTGTCGAGACGGCATTTGGTGATTACTTCGCCGTCCAGTTCCATGAGTACGCGAAGCACGCCATGGGTTGCGGGGTGCTGTGGGCCCATATTGAGTGTCATGCGGGTCGCCAGCGGGTCGCTCTCGTCAAGTTCCACTGTGGCATGCTTGTCTTCAAGGCTTTTGTACAATGCCTCCTGGTGTTCCCTGAAGTAGGTGGGCTTTTTTCGTGATATATTGGAATTAGTTTGAAACATATGGTGTGCCGTCAGTCGTGATCCGGGGTCGAGGTGGGCATTTCAAGTGAGCCGGGTACTCCAAGCAGTGGAAATTCCTTTCGCAACGGATAGTATTTGAAGTCCTCGGGGAGAAAAATTCTGCGAAGGTCGGGGTGTCCGTCAAACCGGATACCAAACATATCGAACACTTCCCGTTCGTTCCAGTTGGCGCTTTTCCAGATATCGGTTACGGAAGGCAGAACGGGATTTTCCTCTTCCACACGCACTTTGAGAAACAGTCTCTGGCGGTTTCTCAGTGATATGAGGTGGTAGATCACCTCGAACCGGTCATCCGACGTAAACCGGTCTGTTCCGATGATTTCATTCAGGTAGATGAAATGCAGGGTATTTTTCAGGAAACGGCATGCGTCAAGCAGGCGGTCCCGTTTTATACGGACAAGAGGATGAACGTAGTCGACATTCATTTCCAGAAGGTCGTCACCCATGAATTCACGGATACCGTGCAGTAAATTGTCTCTGATTTCGGTATTCATCTTTGGCGCCTAACTGTCAAGTTTTAGGGATTGCTGTTCCTTGATCTTGTCCTGGATCTTCAGGATTGCATTTATGATGGATTCGGGCCGGGGCGGACAGCCGGAGATGTAGTAGTCAACGGGCAGGAAGTTATCTACGCCTTGTACGACGCCATAGCATCGGTGCATTCCGCCGGTGGAGGCACAAGCTCCCATGGCGATGCACCATTTAGGGTCAGGCATCTGGTCCCAGACCCTGCGGATGGCATGCGACATTTTATAGGTGCACCAGCCGGCGACGATCATCACGTCGCTTTGGCGGGGCGAGAAGCGGAAAACTTCGGAACCAAATCGCGCGGCATCATATTTTGGCCCGGCAAATGCCATCATTTCTATGGCGCAGCACGCCAGGCCCATGGGCATTGGCCAAACCGAATTGGCCCTGCCCCATTTTGTCAGTGCATCTATAGTTGTGGTGAAGTAACCTTCACCCATAACACGATCTAGACTCATAATTCTTTGTCAGGAAATTTGATAATTTTTTTCTTCGCTCTTCGGGCCCTGCACCGGGTCGGCAGACCATTCAAAACTGCCTTTTTTCAATGTATACACAAGGCCAAGGAAAAGTATGAAAATAAATAGCATCATGGCCCATAACGTTCCCTGACCAAACTCCTGGTAACGGACAGCCCAAGGGTAGATGAAAATCACTTCCAGGTCGAAAACGATGAACTCCATGGCGATAATATAAAAACTGACGGAATAGCGGTCACGTGCCTGACCGACGGGATCCATTCCGCTTTCATAGGCACCAAGCTTGTTGGAAGCGGGCCTGCGCGGACCCAGCAGGCGGGATAAGACAATGAACGCCATTGCTGTAACGACTGCCAGAGCAATGAGAAGAAGGACGGGTATATATTGTTCGAGCATTATTCCTATGCAAGGATAAGTAAATAGCTGAATTTCGGGACTAAAATTACCTCCGATATGGGCTAATGTCAATCAAAACAGACAAGGTGCTGCTTGCTTTTGAAAAAAAAGCACTTTTCGAGAGCTGATGGGTTCATCCCGGCAACGCTTTCCGGATTTTGACTGTTTAAGAGAGTGAAAAAAATAGTTACCTTGGTGAATAATGTAATTATGGCATAATCGTACGTTTATCCGTGTATCCTTGCTTGTGACCGAGTTCCGGATTCACGGATGACCCAACATAGCAACCACAAAATTTATACGCTGTTTTGAGCAAGATTCAGATGGACATCCTGGGACTCTCCACCAGTCCAAGCAGTGGCGGAGCATATGCGCTGATTTTAAATGAAACGGATGGCAAGCGCCGGCTTCCCATCATCATCGGTACTTTTGAAGCACAGGCGATTGCCCTCGAGCTTGAGAACATCAAGCCGCCGCGACCGATGACACACGACCTCATGCGCAATATCATCCAGAGCTTCAATACTTTTGTAAAAGAAATTTACATTAACGATCTAAGAGAGGGGACGTTTTACGCTCAGATACTTTATGATAACAACGGCGAAACCCTCACTCAGGACTCGCGTCCCAGCGACGCCATAGCCCTGGCTATCCGCTTCAACGCGCCAATCTTCGTATCAGACCATATTGTCGAGGAAGCCGGTATTGAGACCGATCCGCAGATGGAGGAGCAGGAAGAGGGCCCATCCATGCCGGAAAAACAGAAACCTGCAGCACCTGCCGAAGAACCGGTATCAACATCCAGCAGAGAGAGCCGTATCCGAATGCTGGAAAAAAGCCTCACGGCCGCTATTGCAGAAGAAGATTATGAAAAAGCGGCAAAAATCAGAGATGAGTTGAACAAACTCAAGGAATGACATCCACAACGGAGAAGACATTGCGTGCCGAACAACTGGAGTTCAGTGAGTTGCCGTTTACCCGGTTGTTCCGTGATTACCTGGCGGGAACGGACGCCATTACCGAATTCTACGGCCATCCACACACCTACTCAGCCTTAAAAAAGGCCGTTTGCTCCTTCGAGCCGCATAGTGACCGCAGGGAAAAGGCCCGCATCATCGCCGAATTCAACGAACCTTTCCTGCAGGGACAAACCCTAGATCAGCTAGCCGGTATACTTGCACATGAGAACACGGTTACTATCACCACCGGGCAGCAGCTCAGCATTTTCGGCGGCCCGCTTTATACCGTTTTCAAAACTGTTTCGGCCATCCACCTGGCCCGGTCACTGACGCGGGACACGGGAAAGAGAGTGGTTCCTGTGTTCTGGCTTGCCGATGAGGATCACGACTTTGAGGAGATTTCTGTCGTTAACATGCCCGAACCTGACGGTATCAGACAGATAGCACTGCCGTGCGCCAACTGTGCCCGGCACGCCGCCGGTTCCATCCGGGTGGACCAGGCCTTTGAACAATTCCGTTCAGAGATCTATGAGTCTTTGAAACCCACTGATTTCCGCGAGCAACTTGTAGTGATGCTGGATGAAGCATATGCCCCCGGGCGCAGTTACCGTGAGGCGTTTGCCTTGTTACTTTCAAAGCTCTTTTCGCACCACGGACTCATATTCGCAGGCAGCAACTCCCCGATGGTCAAAAAACACGTTTCAGAGTGCATACGCATTGCTATTGACAGGGTGGATGAGATCAGGGATACACTTGCAAAACAGAGTGAGCGGCTCGGCCGGCATTATCACCAGCAGGTACAGGTCACAGACAGCTTACTGTTCTGGCATGATGAGGAGCAGGGCCGGGTCAGATTGCAGCACGGTGACGGCCACTGGAAAACTGATTCGGGGCTCTCGTTTTCTACCGGTGAATTACTTGAGAAGCTTGACGAAACACCCGAACGGTTCTCACCCAATGTGTTTCTTCGTCCGTTGATCCAGGATGCGATTCTTCCTAATGCTGCCTACATTGGTGGTCCGGCCGAAATTGCCTATTACGGACAGATGAAGCCCGTCTATGAGCTGTTTGACAGAGACATGCCCTTTGTGGCCGCCCGTTTTTCCGCCACTCTGGTTGAACCACCGGTCGGGCGCTTTCTTGAGGAACTTCCGTTTGACTTTTCCGACTATATCAAACGATTTGAGGATCTGGAGCAGCACTATCTGCGCAAGTTTGGCAATCCTGAGCTGGATAACCATTTCGATAGCTGGAAAAGACAGGTGGATGAACTCACCAATCAAATGATCGTACTCACGGGAATGGAGGAACCGGGCTTGCAGAAGCACGCACGCTCCCTGTCCAGGGAGTACACCAAGTCCCTGGACAAACTGAGAAAGAAGATGGTCAATACCATCCGGCAAAAAGAGGAAGTGCAGGTCAATCGTATCCACAAGGTCAAGCACGCTTTTTTTCCAAACAACCGGCTTCAGGAGCGTGAAATTGCTCACATTTATTTTATGAACAAGTTCGGTATGGATATTTGGGACCGGATCCTGAATAAGCTGGAAGAGCTGGAGCGGAACTATGACCAGGACCAGGATCATGACCATGACTATGACCGGGACCAAGGCCAAAACAAGAACCGTGACCATGACCATGACTATGACCATGACCGGGACCAAGGCCAAAACAAGAACCGTGACCATGACCACGGCTTGTTCAACAGGCACTTTCTGATCCATTTGTAGAAAGCAGGAGGCGGAAATTGTGAAAAGTCGCCGTGAAATAAGAAAAGAGGCATTGGCCATTCGCAGGAAAATGGATTCCAGTGAGCTTCAGCGAATCGGGTCGATCATTGATCAAAACGTGCTGAAATCGGACTGGTACCGTAATGCGCGAAGTGTCCACTGTTTTTATGGCGTTACTGTAAAAGGAGAGATTCCGACGGTACGGATTATGGGCAATGCGCTCAGTACCGGCAAACGCCTTGTCATGCCCAGGGTAACCGACAATGATGGCGGGATGGAGCATATCAGGGTCACCGGGTTGGAGCTGATGCAACCGGGTCTATGGGGCATTCCGGAGCCTGTAGGAACCGAACGGGTGCCGCTTGCGGAGATCGATCTCATACTGGTGCCCGGACTTGCAGCGGACCTCAGAGGGAACCGCATTGGTTATGGTAAAGGCTACTATGACCGCTTTCTCGGAAAAGCTCCCCACGCCGTTAAGGCGATACTCATACCGGATCGTTTTGTGCATGACAGACTGCCCGTTAAGCCCCATGATGTTCCCGTAGATTACATAGTCACGGAAGAGCGGATCCTGTCTTGTATTCTCTGATGCTGTTTCTGATGCATGACATTGTCTGATTCGATGTTGCGCCTGATTCAATGCTCTGTCTGATGCATTGACTGGCACTGTATCTGGTAAGACGATCGAGAGGGTTGCTAATGAGATGACAGACGAGATGATAGATGAGATGATAGATGAGATGACAGATGCAAAGACAGATGTGAATTATCGTACAAAAACCGGGTTTTATCGAAAAAAAAGGCAACCTGGGAAACAATATTTTCCGGGGTCCGTATGCCGGAGTAACACAAGGCACAAGTCTCTGTTGCGGACACAGGCGTTTCAGCCATTTTGCTACGGAAAAAGGCTTGCGTCACTGATGAATGAGCAGGTTGCGTCAATCACGGCAAGAAAAAAGAAAAACCAGACTGATGAACCGGGCAATGGACATTCTGGCTGATACACAGTAGCATGATTAAAATGGTCATAGACATTCTATGTGGCCGCTTGAATCCAAATATTTAAACAGGTGAACAAATGCATTACAGCGGACAATTACA
>SKYY01000134.1 GCA_007127665.1 Balneolales bacterium
CCGCTTCACCGCGGAGCCGGGATGGATTCCGGGCAGTCTGGCCAGGGTGCCTGAAGATGCCATAATCAGCGTCGTCCCCACCGGCGGACCGGAACGTCATACCACCTTTACAGTGCGCTACCGCGACGGCAACCGGCAAAGGGATGTGGATGTACAGCTGCGTCTTGCCATTGAAACCAATGTGCCGGTGGCCGCGGAGCGCATATCTGCCGGTACACGGATCCAGGCCGATCACCTGGTGCGGCAGTGGGTAGAGGTGAGCCGGGAGCGCGGTCAGCTGGTTGCAGATGCCGGTGAACTCGAGGGAATGACGCTTCGGCGGACGCTGGCCATGGGTGAGCCGGTGCGCCGGTCAGATATCACCACCGAATACCTGGTGAGAGCCGGTGATACGGTGAACGTGGTTTTCTCGGGCGAGGGAATGCAGATTGTACTTTCGGCGGTAGCCCGGCAAAACGGTGCGGCAAACGAAGATATCCGCGTATACAGCGAACAGACCCGAAAAACCTATCTGGCTACGGTACGCAGCTCTGACCAGGTGGAATGGAAGCGGACGCTCTGACCAAGACAGACATCAAGCAACACACGTAATAAGAATCACAATGAAAACAACATCTTTTCTGATACACCTTGTCCTGGCGCTCTTTATGCTGCTTGCTGCCTCTTTTCCGGTTTCGGCGCAGCACTCCCTGTACCGGGATGTCAAGGCGCAGCAGGTCGGCGATATCATCACGGTGGTGCTGAAGGAGAACATATCCGGGAGCACTACAACCGATTCACGCAGGACTTCGCGCACGGCCGGTGATTTCTCGGGGTCCGCATCCGGCAATTTCCTGCCTTTTGAGCCCTATTTCGGAGCCAATAGCTCCTTGAATTATAACGCCGACGAACGCAATCTGGCAAATCAGCGGCAGTTACTGAGCGGATACCTGAGCGTCCAGATTAAAGAGATAACAGCTCGCGGCGATCTGGTTGTGCAAGGCACGAGAGTCACCGAAATAAACGGCGAATTGCATGAGCTGAGCCTGGATGGCATCATCAGGTCCAATGATGTGGACAGCAGGAACAGGGTGCCTTCCTACCGGGTCGCCAATGCCCAGATCAACTATCAGAAAAAGGGCGGACTCAAGACGGCATCGCGACGTCCGGGCTTCACGCGCCGCCTGTTGTTCTACGGCGTGGGAGCCGCTATGGGAGCCGTAGTACTGGTCAGAGAACTGCAATGAAAACCTGGATACCGGCCGGGAGTAGCCGGAGCAACCATATCACGTACTTCATGAAGCAAACCATGGGAAACACCATTCGAAACACGCTGTTAATCGGCATGATATTGCTGATGGCCGTCCCCTCCGGACAGGCCCAGACCAGGCTGGGGGATCTGGTGGAGGTGGAGCATGCCAGTCGCAAGGAACTGATCGGCTACGGCCTGGTGACAGGCCTCGACCGCACCGGTGATCGCACTCTAAGCAGCAGAGGATCCGTTTTTACGGTTCAGTCTATTGCAAATATGCTGGAAAACTTCGGCATAACCGTGGACAGTGACCGGCTTCGCACCCGGAATGTGGCTGCTGTGATGGTCACGGCCAGCATCGGCCCGTATCACGCTCCCGGAAGCAACATTGATGTCACGGTCTCGTCGCTGGGAGATGCCAGCAGCCTGCAGGGCGGCGTGCTGCTCCAGACACCGCTTTTCGACCCTGATAATGAACACGTCTTTGCAAAAGCGCAGGGGTCATTGATTGTCGGGGGGATCACCGCGGAAGTGCCCGGTGCGCGTATCACACGCAATCAGACCCTGACCGCCATCGTGCCCGGGGGTGGCGTAGTAGAGAAAAACGAGACCTTTGTGCACGACAGCGATGCCCCGCTCGGCCTTGTTCTCAGGAACCCCAACCACACCAATGCCCGCCGGATTGCCGAAGAGATAAACCGGACATTTGAAGAAGACCTGGCCACCATCAGGCATCCCGGTCTTGTCCATGTCGCCTGGCCGGACGCTTTCCGGGACGATTCCGGTAACATGAATATTTTTACGAGCCTGATCATGGAACAGGAGATAACTGTGGATACGCCGGCACGTGTGGTCATCAATGAACGGACGGGCACCATAGTGGCCGGTGGTAATGTGATCATTGATGAAGTGATGATTGCCCACGGAAACATCAAGGTACGGACCCAGGCGCGTCCCTTCGTGGTGCAGCCACTTCCTTTTACGCTTGGTGAAACCATAACGGGTGAGATTCAGGAGGTTGGCATCAGTGAGCAGGCTGCGCAAACGCTCCTTCTGGAACCTGAAACCACAGTGGCGCAACTCTCGGCGTCACTCAATGTGCTGGGCCTCAGCCCACGCGATATCATCTCCATTTTCCAGGCCCTGGACAGGGCCGGTTCACTGAGAGGTCAACTCATCGTTATGTAATACAGAATTATGTAATACAGAATGTATAAAGAAGCGCTAACGCCATTGTTTATGAATACAGATAGCATCATTCGGCTGCATGATCCCACCCCGTCAGTGGAACGGCGGGACAACATCCACCAGAAAAAGACGGCTGAAAAATTCGAGGAGTTATTTGCAAGGCATTTAGTTCGTGAAATGACTAAACATTCTTTTAAAATGGTCGATAATAAAATGGGTACTGCTACCGGCAACAGTCTGTATCGCGAATTTGTCACTGATGCGCTTGCGAGCAAACTGGCTTCACAAAGACAGCTTGGTCTGGCCGACATGCTTGAGCAACATTGGCAAAAAAATCAGGAAAGTGCATTTGATACGGTAAGCGGGAGCAATACTCACGGGATCGTGGATACGGGAGAACCCGAAAAAAACGGGGCTGGAGTATTCGAGCTCGGCACCCGTCAACGTCCACCAACCCCGGAATGACAAGCAGGAATTCACTATAACTCATTACCATGAGGAACAACCATGTCCGAATTTGAAAATATCCCCGAAGTCCTTACCGGAAAAGATGCATTTGAAAACCTTTCAGAAAAAGTGAATGTGTTGAAACAGGCCGGCGATCAACTGCTGGATGTGATGGAGGATCAGGTAGAGGCGGTGATTTCAGCTGATGCAGAACGCCTGATTCAAACCACGGAGAAAAATGTTGCGGAGCAACAGAACTTTTTCAACGCCGAGCAAGGGCTTATCAAGGCGCTGGCTGGTTGTGTGCCCTATAATGGACACCAGAAAAAGAGCATCTCATTTGAGCTGCTGAAAGTTCATCAGCCCGGCAAGGCATCTCAGCTTGATCTCTGGAAGCAGGAAATTTCCGACATGATTGACCTGCTGCAGACAAGGCAGGGTCAGCTTTTTGAGCTGCTTCAGTTTGCCCAGTCCCGGAATGCAGATATGATGAGGTCTTTTTATGAACTGCAGACCGGTGCACATGTTCATTATCGCAACAATGGCGAGAGGGCGGGACCTGTTTCAGGAATGGCCATAAACCAGGAAGTTTGAGCGTAACATGAGAACGTTATTCGAGATTTCAAAAACCGGATTGCAGAGCGCCGAGCGTTCCCTCTCCGTTACAGCAAACAATATCATAAATGCGGATACACCCGGTTACAGCCGCCAGCGTGTGGATAAGGAACCTGTGGGGCAGCCGCTGAGAGGCCTCCATGCCGGCCTGGGAGTCAACATCACCACCATCACGCGTCTCCGGAACGAACTGGTGGATGTGCAGCTTGGCCAGAAGAGGCAGGAAATGGGGTACATGCAGGAAAAGATCAAGCTGTTCGAACAGCTTGAAACCGCTGTGGCATCGGACTCCGGCGGAGACCTGGATGTGCACATCGGCAGGCTTTTCGACGCTTTTTCGGAACTCTCGAACGATCCCCAGGATTTCAGCGTCCGCAACAACCTTGTTGGTGAGGCCAGCCAGCTTGCCGAAAAAATGGGTGATATGAAACGCGGCCTGGACCTTGTAAGCGACTCAACCCGTCAATCCGTAATCAATAACACCGATCAGATCAATAGCCTGCTGGCTGATCTCGCGTCCCTCAACAAGTCAATAACGGTATCCGAAGCCATGTCGCGCCCGGATCATGCAAGCCTTGACATACAGGTGAGAAAGATGGAGGAGCTGGCAGAGCTTGTAGATTTTGAGCGGATGACGGCGAAAAACGGCTCACTTGAAATTCGCATAGGCGGAGTACAGGTGCTGCACCAGGATACCTACCGGAAGATCATTCCACACAACGACGATGTTGCAAAAACATTCGATCTGCGGCTCGAGAACGGTACGCGCGTTTCGGCCAATGGCGGCAAGCTTGCTGCTGCGATTGATGTATACGAACAGGAAGTGCCGGTCATGAACCAGCGGTTGAATCTGATTGCGGAAACGCTCGTCTCCGGGTTCAACGCGCTTCACAGCACGGGTTTCGGCCTGAACGATGATGAGTCACGGGATTTCTTCGATCCCGATTTCACCATGGCGCACAACATGCGGGTAAATCAGGATATTCTTGACAACCACAGCAACATTGCCGCTTCTTCGGCAGCCGGTGAGGCCGGAAATGGTGAAATTGCCGCAGCCATTGCAAATCTGAGGAACGCATCCATCCTCAACGGAAGAAAGCCGGTTGATTACGCCGTTGATTTGATCAGCAGTCCCGGGGCCGGCCTTTCACAGCTGCGGGTTGCCTCTGAATCCCGTGAATCGGAAATAAGGATGCTTGAAGTGCAACAGGAACGGGAAGCCGGGGTGAATGTGGATGAGGAGCTCAGTATGATGATTCAGTACCAGAATGCCTATCAGGGAGCGGCGCGCGTCATGGCGTCCGCCCAACAGATGTACGATACACTTTTAAGTCTCGTGAGGTAGTTCATGCGTATCACACAAAAGATCATATTTGATGATTTCAAGCGCGATATCAACAGAAACCGCAGCCAGATGGCGGGAATTCAGTCGGATCTGTCCAGCGGAAAGCGGGTGCGCATACCGTCACAGGATCCGATCTCATTTCAGAGAGGGCGCATCCTGGAAGAAGATATCCGGAAACAGCAGCAGTACCAGAATAATATCAGCACCGGGTTGAGGCAGGCACGACTGGCCCAGGAGGCGCTTGATGAGACCATTGACAACCTTATAGAGATCAAGCGCATCCTTACGCACGGGGCTACCGATACATCACGGGAAAAGGTTCGCGAGTCCATGGCCCAGGAGATCGGGGGCATACGCGACACCATTGTGATGACGCTGAACAGCTCCTATGGCGACCGTTATCTCTTTGCCGGCACCAATTCGTCTGTTGAGCCGATGGTTTTTGATGAAACGGCCCCTGGTGGTGTAGCCGGCAACAGTAACACAACCGCGCCCCGGGTACAGGCCGGCGACCAGATATTCCTGGATATCAGTGTGACCGGTACCGAACTCCGGGATACCAGTGCCGGTGATCTGTTTGCCGTTATCGGGGAGATTGAACAAGCTCTTTTGGACAGTGACAGGGAAGCCCTTGGCGAATTGTTAGGCGACATTTCTGAGGTCATCGACCACACGGCGAACGCGGCATCTCGGCTTGGGAATAACATAAACCGCCTGGAGTTCATGTATGAACAGTTTGAGTCAAAAAATATCGTACTCAAGTCCAATGTGAGCGAGCTGACGGATACGGATTTCGCCAAGGCATTTTCGGATATGCAACGCACCCAGATCGCGTTTGAAGCGGCCATGGCAGTGCATACGCAGATGATCCACAACACCTTGCTGGATTATCTCTGACGCGATTGCGGTGCTGCGGAATCCTGCTGAAGAGCCCAACCAAAAAAAATTGCTATGAATGAAAATCATCTGAGGCGCCAAAACGGCATACATGAACAATCGATTCGCATTGAGGATGTAGAGCCGGTAATCCATCTGAGCGGTACCGTTGACCTGGATACCCGTCAGCTTGTCACCATGATACGCACCTTTGTGAGGGTTCACATTGCAGCTCCCTATGACTGTCCGGAGGTGCTTCAGGAAAAGGTGAGCTGGCACCGTTACGGTCAGAAAGAGACAACGGCCGAAGTATGGAACCGCGTCCTTAAAAAAACCGGATCCGCGAAGACCTTGTTTCTTCAGGACGATGAAACGTTGGATGTTGCCAATCTGGCATCGGTGCTCCGTCAGTCTCCGGGGAATTGGGCCACGGCGTTGGTACGGTGGCGTGAAAATGACGCGATCCGGCAATGCTACCAGATTCGTGTCGTTCCATCCGATGCCGATTCTCCGTTTGATGGTCTTGATTTGCCGGATGCCAGTCGTTTCTTCTCGAAAAGTTCTGATGAGATCGCTGGCAAGACACTGCTATTAAACAGGATAACAGATCCCTTCCGTTTGCTGGATCCGGAAAAAGAGTTGTCGGCGCGCCATGCCCCGGCCATGCTGTACCTGGTCACGGGCATCAAAAAATTTGATGAAGGGATGTATGCCCATGCCGCCGCCCATTTTCGTCGGGTCATGAAAGATCAGCATGCGCTTGCGTGCGACCGGATTGCCGCACTAAACGGTTTGGCGGGCTGCAAAGCAGAGCAGTACAAGTGGGCCAGGGCAGTGGAGCTGTCGGAGGAGTCGGTCCGTATCCAGCCCGTGCAGCAACTCGGCTATCTGATCCTTTTCCGTGTGCATCAGCTGTCAAAACGTTGGAAAGAGGCCTACGAAATGCTGGAAAAATGCTACGGAGTACCGTTGGCAGACTCCGGGGCCAGTTTTGACAAAGGGTTGCCAAAGAAAGAAATGCTGTCACTCCTGGCCGATATGGCCTTCCGGGCAGGTATGAGGACCGAAGCAATGCGTCATTACAAAAGCCTCCATGAGCTGCTGGATGAGGAGGCGTCTCCCGAACTGACCGAGCGTTTGCTGCTATTTGCACTGGAAGAACAGAAATATGATCTTTCGGTTCGTTATTTCTGCAGGCTTTTTGGAGATCCGGCTGTGGATGTTATCGAGAAGGGCAGTGAATTGGCGGCATTTACCTATCTGGGGCACTTCATCAAGAACGGATGGTACGATTTTCCCTCGGTATGCTGCGAGCGGATGATGAAGGAGCATCCGGAAAACGAAGCCTATCTGCGGCGATGGATTGCCGTTCTGTCAAAAAGCAGGGAGATTGAAAAAGCCCGGGCGCTTATTTCGAGCATCAACAAGAGGCAACACCCGGAAACCATAGCGGTTTGAACAGAAGTGGTTTGAACAGAAGCGGTTTGAACTAACCCGGGATGTACCGGTTTGCAAGACCGGCAGGTGGAGGCAACTCGTATTTGATAATCAGGACGCTGTCAGGACTCTTGCGATTCCCACCCCATATTCTTGAGCTTGTTGCGGATGGTCCGGTCAGATATTCCCAGCATGCTGGCGGCTTTCTTCTGGTTGCCGCCAGTGCGCTCCAGGGCTTTCTTGATCATCATCAACTCCATTTCCTCAATCGGCATGAGGGGCAGGTCGGACAGCACTTCGGTCTTCAGTTCTTCAACGGCTTGTGAAAAAAGCTGGTCTTCCACGTCATCGATCGTGACTTCGGACTTTTCATGCGCCAGGATCACACCCCGGTGGATTTTGTTGTCCAGCTCGCGCACATTTCCTTTCCATTCCTGTTCCATGAGGTGGCTGATCAGTTCGTCCGACGGCTTTTTCTCCGGAAGGCCATACTGCTGCGTATAGCGGTCAATAAGGTGCTGCGTTAACAGCGGGATATCCTCTCTGCGGTCACGCAAAGGTGGTATCAGTACGGGAAAAACATTCAGGCGATAATACAGATCCTCCCGGAACCGGCCTTCTTTAATCGATTCCCCAATGTTCAGGTTGGTGGTGGAGATGATTCGGACGTCCACCTTCACCGGCTTCTGGCTGCCCACGCGCTGGAACTCTTTTTCCTGCAGGACACGCAGCAGCTTGGCCTGGATATTGATATCAATCTCCGTTATTTCATCAAGGAGCAGGGTGCCGCCATCTGCTTCGTCAAAAGCACCTTTGCGATCGTTTATGGCACCTGTAAACGCACCTTTCATATGTCCGAAAAGCGTGCTTTCCACCAGTTCGGAAGGCAGGTTGGCACAATTGATTTTTACATAGGGTTCAGATGCCCTGTCACTTTCCTGCTGGATAAGATGGGCATAAACCTCCTTGCCGGTGCCGCTCTCACCCTGTATCAGGACCGGCGCCTGGTTCCGGGCGATGCGTGGAAGCAGGGCGATCAGTCTCCGGATCTGCTTGCTCTGCCCCACCATTTGCACTTTTTTTACAGTAGGGGATGCGTTTCCCTGTTGTATCCGGCCTTTTTGAACTTCTGGTCCGGCTTGCACTGAAGTGTTGGCGCTGCCGTCACGGACGGAGCGGATGTTGTGGCCCTTTGCACGGCTTTCAAAATAGCGGTTTACACGGGACAGGATTTCTCGCGATGTAAACGGCTTGGTGATGTAGTCAAAAGCCCCTTTGCGGATGGCATTGACGGAATGGTTGATATTCCCGAAACCGGTCATGAGAATGATACCCGTATCCGGGTGGTGCTGGCAGATCCGGGCAAGCACTTCATCCCCGCTCATCTCGTTCATCTTGACATCGCTGATAACAAGATCTGGTTTTTTTTCGTCAATAAATGAGAGGGCTTTGACAGGCGATTCAAATATGAAGACCTCAAACTTGTTCATGGAAAGATGTTCTTCCATGAAATCAAGCAGTAACTTGTCATCATCGATAATGACTATCAGGCCACTCATGAAACGGGGTAATGGGAAATGGGGTGGATTTTTGATTCCAAACAAAGGATATCAAAAAAAGTCAATAAAGCCAAATTAAGTAATTACTCATATTGGAACTTATTGAAAAGACATAATCATGTCAAAATGGTCGCAAATGAGATCATTCCCATAAGTGGAACTCATGACGGAAACAGGGTCGGCGAAAATGCAGGGTTGGTGATAAAAGCAGGATCTGAGAAAAAGCGAGAGTGATGAAAAAGCGAGAGTGATGAAAAAGTGAGACTGATGAAAAGAGCAAAAAAGGTGACAAATGCGGGACTGATGGGAAAGTGAGAGTGATGAAAAAAGCAAAGCGGGTGACAAATGCGGGACTGATGGAAAAGCGGGACTGGTGATAAAAGCAGGAGTTTAACGAAAAAAGCAAGACGGGTTGATAGGACCGTAATTGACCCGAAGTCGGGATCAATCAGGACTCAGAGATCTTGCGGGCGATTTTTTCCCAAACAGAGGGATCGTTAAGTTTCTTTCCCATAATGGTTTCAGCCGCGTCTTTCTGTGACACCTCACCGGCTGTCTTGTACTCATCAATTTGATTTTTAACATCTCTGAGCTTTTCAAAAGCTGTTTTTGTCAGCTTCTGGTATTCCATTTTTGCAAACAGCAATTCATCCTGCCGGAACGTATAGCTGCTCAGGGACAATGTGTCCTGTTGCCTGGCGGGATCGCTGCCGGCCGGTGACGCTTGGGGTACGGACTCCTGCTTGTTGGCAGGTGCCACATCGCTGATCTGTTTTGGGGTCAGTTTTTTGATATCCATAACAGGGTTACTGTGTTAGCTTAGGGAAAAATAGGAAATATCAGGTTCACCTGAAAACCGGTATTTCTGCTCGGCTTTCTTTCGCTGTGCGGAACCGCCAAGGCGCTCCAGCTGTGATTCGAGTAGTTTCTTAAGTAACGGCTGACTTTGTTCATGCATTTCACGGAAGCTGGTAAATTGTCCTGTCAGCAACGCTTCCTCCTCATCCGTCAGCAATTCCGTTCTGTAATCGGTGAGCAGGTCGTCAATTACTGTTATGAGCTCCTTTCTTCTATGCAACAAGTCAACGATAACCGTAAGATCGCCATGTCCGCCTTCGAGACAGTCCAGTATCTCGCGACTTATCTCGTTGACTTGCATCATTTTAGATAAAATGGGGTTCATTGTGTCTATCGTTTGGCGGTTACATGCCCAGGCGGGCCATGAAGCCGGTAACCTGGTTGAATTGATCAATACCCTGGTCAATGATCATTTGCAGCCGTTGGAATTCTTCCCGCTGGCGTTCCTCATACTGCTCCAGAAATCGTTCTTGCGCCGCGATGCGGGTGTCGAGCCGCTCAATCTGCTGATCCAGTCCGGCATCCATGGAAGCGATGATACCCGTATTGGCACGTGTGTACGCTTCCCCCTGTTCCTTCATGCGGGCAATGGGGGAATCCTCACTGGTAAAAAACTGGCTTACCTCATCCGGTCGCTCTTCAAGCATTTCGGTCAGCCGCGCGGCATCCTCAATAAACATGGTACCGTCTTTTCGGAATCCGATGCCCAGTTCGGTAAGGCGCGAAATTTGTCCTTCTTCGGCCCCACCCATTTGCTGGAGGCCAATCTGACGCAGGTTGAGGGTGAGGTTGCGGACAGACCGCATATTCTGCAGGGCGCCTCTGCGGTTGTTTTCGGCGTCGAGGAAGGTGCGGTCACGAATGGTTTTGTTCATGTCGTTGAATGCGGCGACGAACGCATTGACATTCGCCCTTGCCTTCCCGATATCCCGGTCCGCGGTCATTTGTTCGGGTTGCTCGGTAGTCCGCTGGAGCTCGAAAGTCAGGCCTGTGATCGCGTCATCGATCATGTTGGTGCTTCTTTCAAAGGTGACCCCGTCGATGGTGAACCGGGAATCCAGCTCAGCCTGCGGTACGAGCCGGGAAATACCGTCGATTTCCCCGCTTCCGTTCAAAATGATACCCAATGCGCCTGTTGCATCAGAAAAATCAAGGCGGTGTTCGTTGCCGGTTTGCAGGCTTTGAACGGAAAGCTGCACCTCACTGCTGTTGACCTGAAAGACATTGGCCTGTGCTTTGTCTCCGAAATGCTCGGTGATCTGGGCTGCGAACGATTCCAGTATCTCACTGTTGGTTTTGTCAACCATGTTGCCTTCTTCGTCCTCTTTCTGTGTGGCAAC
>SKYY01000016.1 GCA_007127665.1 Balneolales bacterium
AGTTCGCCCAGCTTTCCAGGGTCTGCCGGAAGCTCGGCGGCTTTGCAGCCGGTTGCCGTAAGACCCAGAATCAGGATCGGGATCAGCGGAAGAAAAAAATTTTTGACGTAATTCATGTGGCTAAACATTGTGATTTTTGGAGGAATAATTTCAGTTGGAATATAAGTTGGAATAATCGTTTCTGCTGGAATTTCGATTGAATTTGGGGCTTCGCACCCGGTCCGCGCAGCAGCGGCATTATTTGATTACACTATGTGATTTGCGGATGAAGCGGAATTGCATCATCACAAGTTATACTTTTTGCCCTGTAATATGAAGCATTGCAGTGTCATGAGTATACTCCCGGCAAGAGTGTATTCCGGAATGCAAACCCTGCGCGAATCCTCACGGAACATCCGCGCAATGTTCACCGGCACAATGGCGCCGTCCGGCAAGAGTCATTGTCCTGCAATGGCCAGTAAGGAATATAAAAGCAAATCAGATGATTTCCATCAGGAATCGGACCGGCTTCAGACATGCACCATCGTCCCGGCTTCAGACATGCACCATCGTCCCGACCTCAGACATGCACCAACGTCCCGGCTTCAGACATGCACCAACGTCCCGACCTCAGACATGCACCAACGTCCCGACCTCAGACATGCACCAGCTCCCCGCTTGCAGCTGCAAAATCTCTTAATGATAACAATCGGAATAACTCGATATGAAGTCTCATGAATCGTATATTCATGATGTTGACTGGAAAACATTTACCCGGGACAAATATAAGTATTCATGAAAATCCTCCTCGCCGACAGCGGATCGACCAAAACCGAATGGTGCCTGATCCAGGCCGATACCACCCCCGTGACCACGCACTCCGCCGGCCTCAATCCGTTTTACCACACCGTGGACACCATTGCCGCCGAACTCACGGAAAACGTCACACCCGACATCCCCGCCGCCGATCGTATCTATTTCTACGGAGCCGGCTGCGCGGGCGAGGAGGCAATCGGTCGCATGACCGCCGCACTCAAGAAAGTCTACGGCGACATCCCGGTGGAGGTAGATTCCGACCTGCTGGGCGCCGCCCGGGCCATCTGCGGACACAAAGAGGGTGTGGCATGCATCCTGGGCACCGGATCCAATTCGTGCCTGTACGACGGCAAGGCCATCGCTGACCAGGTGCCCGTGCTCGGTTTCATCCTTGGGGATGAGGGCAGTGCCGGATCCTTCGGCCGCAAGATCCTCCAGGCCTATTTCTACCGTGAAATGCCGGAAGAGCTGCGCTCATGGCTGGAGGAAAACTACGACATGGCCCGTCCCGCCATCCTTGACGCCGTCTACAAAAAGCCCCACTTCAACACGTTTGTCGCATCCTTCACCCGGATGTTCGCGGAGTTTGCTGACCATCCCTATGTCATCGGAATGTTGCAGGAAGGCATCGGCGAGTTCCTTGAGCGGCACGTGATCAAATACCACACCGGACCGGATATCCCGGTTGGATTCGTGGGGTCGGTCGCCTATCACAACCAGGCGGTCGTCCGTGCCGCGCTGGCCCGAAAAGGCCTCACCCCGGGCAATTTCATCAAAACCCCGATGGAAGGGCTGCGCGCCTATCACGGTGTCGAGCTTTGATGAATTGAATGACCATTACCAGGTTTTCGGATAATCTGGATGCGGCTCCCAGTCGTGATCCGGCTCAAAGTAGTTCCACAGCAGACCGCCAATCACGTCAGGGGGCTTAAGATACTTGCCTTTATGGTCCTTTTAGATTATTTTTTTGTAAAAATAAATACTTCTTAAAGATCAAACATGGACATCTCCATCACCAGGGATATTGAACCGCTGTCCGAGTTTCGAAAACATGCAGCCGATTTCCTGAAGCGTTTGAAAAAAGAGAAACAGCCGATTATTCTTACGCAACATGGTAAAAGTGCCGCTGTTTTGCTGGATGTCGGGGAATTCGAGCGTTTATCGAAAAAGATGGAGCTTCTGGAAGATCTTCTTGAGGCAAAACAGCAGGTTGAGAGAGGACAAACCTATGGCCTGGAAGAGGCCAGACAACGCATCCACGACCATACCTCCAAGTGGAAATAATCTTTACAGACCAGTTCCTGTCCCGCATTGAATCATTTTCCGACTTCATTGCAATTGACAATATCGGTGCCGCTCTGAAATGGGTTGATGGGATTTTCGATCATTGCGAGCAATTACGGTTGCATCCCTACAGCGGCAGAATTGTTCCGGAATTTGGCCGGCCGGAAATCAGGGAGTTGATACACGGCAGTTACCGGTTGGTATACGAAGTCAAAGCCAATCAGATTGACATGCTCACGATCTGGCACTCCAGTCAATTACCACCGGATAATCCCTGATCTGCTGACCAACTATGATACACGCACTGAATTATTGACCGAGACAGATAAATCGGCAAATGATCGCTACCAGGTTTTCGGATAATCTGGATGCGGCTCCCAGTCGTGATCCGGCTCAAAGTAGTTCCAAAGCAGCCCGCCGATCGTGCGCTTGAGCACATATCCGTCGTTGTCGTAGTCGTAGCTCTCGTCCTCCTGGTTTTTGGTCATGACCGTCCACGCATAATCACCCGACGGCGCATTCACCACGACCGTCTCCGACCGCGCCCGGCGCACCGCCCCACCTTTCGAGGCATAGTTGACATACGGCGGAATCTGCGACAGCCCGTCGGTATCCCACATGTTACCCTTCAGGACCCGGTACATCTTGTCGGAGGCAAGCGGACTCACCAGATCCCCCTCGAAAATCCGCACCATCATCTGCGTCATCTCACGCGGCGTGGCCTGGCCCCAGCCATACCGGCGGAACGCATCCTCCCTGCCCTCGGTCCGCGAATTGA
>SKYY01000022.1 GCA_007127665.1 Balneolales bacterium
CCCATTCCGATCAGCACTTCATTGGAAGGCTGCTGTCCCGTACTCTGATACCTGTAGGCGGCACTGGCAGCGGTAGTGCCTGCCAGTGCGGTAAAGGCCAGGCCCAGCACGTATCCCCTGGTTCTTTCGCCGATATAGATCTGGCCAAGGCCGGGATAGAGCGCCGACAGCAAGAGTGCGTCCCTCCTGCTTGCAACACGGATATTCCGGTCCAGGTAGACCCTGTCCGGCAGGTAATCGCCCTGATAGCCCTCGAAATGGCTCCGGACGGGTACGTTGGTATATGCTGGAAACTGGCGTTTGAGGTCGATCATGCTGAAGGTCCAGGCTGCGGCAGTTGCAGCACCCAGTGAGAGCAGGACCGTATTGTTGGGCGACGCCTCATCGCTGCGGTATCTGAGCACGGCACCGGTCAGGGTTGCGCCGGCCAGTGTGGTGAATGTAGCTGCCAGATAGGCGCCCCTGCGTTTTTCTCCGGCATATATGTGGCCGAGACCGGGATAAAGTCCGCCGCGTATCACCGCAGGAACTTCCCTCATTTCCCGCCTTACGAAATGCTGAATAGCCGGCGACTGCCGGTCCACCACTTTGAGCTGCTCATCATCCCCATGGCCCGTCACATAAACATAGCGGATATGGCCACCTGAAGAACTGGCTGTTGGATATCGGTTGTTGTATGTTCGTTCCAGCCAGGCAAACCGGGTACTGAAGCCGAAGAGGTTGAACGTAAAATCCTGGCGGTTATCCGCATAATAATCCAGGTGTGAAAAATGGAGCGGATGCTCCAGGTCGGGAGCATAACGCACCCAGATAATACCATGGGCGGGCTGGCGGTCATACTCCAGGGTTATCCATTGGGGAGCGCTTCTCGGAAAAGCATAGACAGACTCGGCAAAATAGGTACGCGCTGCGCGTTGCACGTCCATACCAAACCAGACACCCCTGTTGATATCGTATTGCATGCGCACCAGGCGGATATTAGTGGCTGAAGAGGTGCCATCGTCTTGATTCTCGTCTTGATTCTCCTCTTCATTCTCCTCCGTTACATTGCGGATCTGTTCCTCTGACCCGGAGTCCGCCGCTATGGCTATCTTTTCTTCATACCAGGCGATAATGTTACCGGACGGTGCCCATGAGGGTCTCATATGGTGAAGATTCTGATCATCCGGACCTACATCAGACGAAACCCGGTGGGACTGCGGGAGACGCCCGTCGACCAACGTGCTGATATCGGTGACAAAAATGGTTTCCAGTTCGGCGCGATGCCCGGAATCGGGACGTGACTGGTAGGCGATCAGCGATCCATTGGCTGACCATGCCGGAAAAAAAGCGCCGTTGGGCTGGTTGGTAATCCGCCGCGGTTGCAACCGGGTGAAGTCGCGCTTGCGAATTGCCTGATCCAGGTTCATGACCAGATGGATCTGTCCGTCTGCCGAAAAGGCAAGGGAGGTTCCGTCGGGAGAAAAAGCAGGATTGGCAACAACATTTCCGAAACCTATCGGAAATACGACCGTTTTAAGGGTCTCGCCGTAAGCGACGTAGCCAAGATGCAATTGTATTCTTCCGGCAGTGGTTCCTGCAAATGCAAACCACTGATACCCGAACTGATCCAGGCCCGGATGCCAGACAAAATCCCCCTCAAAGTAACCGTTTCCAAAACCGGCGTCAATCATCAGCTGCTCGATCTGTCTCCTGGTCATGGAACGCGTTCTGGTTTGTATTGTGTGTTCCCGGCGGTTCTGATGCACCACGCGTTCATCCACATTAGTGGCCACATGCATAAGATGGAGGTATCGCCGGTTGCCGTCCCGGGACGTGTAGGCGATGATATCGGGATCGGATGGAGCCGGTACCGGATAGCTTATGCGGCCCTGGACCGTGTCAGAACCGGTTGATGACAACTGGGATCGTGCGGCTGCTGCCGTATCAGGCGGATGCCCCAACATTACGAGCATGCTGAGACAAATTGTCAAAGCAAGCGACAAAAAAGACAAGTGTTTCATACTGGTCATAGTGTGTTGCGATACCGGGTTTAAGGTCATAAGGTATGGGCGTAACATGTAAAAAAAAACTGGCTGGAACAAATAGGGGAAAAATTCCGGCCTCCCTATTTTTCAAAGTACTCCCGATACCATTTCACAAATTCGGCAATGCCCTCCTGTACGGCTACTCTGGGCCTGTACCCCGTGTACTGGAAAAGGTCTTCCACATCGGCCCATGTGCGAGGCACATCACCCGGCTGGATATCCATCATATTCTTTTCCGCAGTGACACCGAGCTGTTTCTCAAGTTCACTGATGTATTCCATGAGGGCAACCGGTTTGTTATGGCCGATGTTGAACACCTGCCATGGAGCGAAGCTGTTGGCCGGATCCGGAGCCTGCGAGTCCCATTCGGGATTGCCCGACGGCGGCCTGGGAATCAGACGGCTGATGCTCTCGACAATGTCGTCGATGTAGGTGAAGTCGCGCTCCATCTTGCCATGGTTATAGACATCGATCGGCTTTCCGGATGTCATCGCCTTTGCAAATAGAAACAGTGCCATATCGGGACGTCCCCAGGGGCCGTAGACTGTGAAAAAGCGCAGGCCGGTGGACGGGATGCCATACAGGTGGCTGTAGGTATGGGCCATCAGCTCGTTTGCTTTCTTGGTAGCTGCATAAAGCGAAACGGGATGGTCAACGTTGTCATGAACCGAGAATGGCATCCGGGTGTTTGCGCCGTAGACCGAACTGGACGAGGCATAGACCAGATGGGAAACCGGATTGTGGCGACAGGCTTCGAGGATGTTCAGAAAACCGGTAATGTTGCTGTCGATGTACGTGTGCGGGTTCTGAAGGCTGTAGCGCACACC
>SKYY01000061.1 GCA_007127665.1 Balneolales bacterium
GGCACGGTCAGGGCACCGGTTCCGGGACCGATTTCCACGACCCTGTCCTGCCCGCCCGCCTGCACCTGCTCCACGATCCGCCGGATGGTGTTGCCATCCTTAAGAAAATGCTGTCCGAGTGATTTTTTGGGCCGGATGTTCATGTTTGTGGATGTGCTCCCGGTCGTATTGACAACTTCTGCCGGCTTGGGGGATCGCACCTTTAAACCGAGTGGATCACTTCTTCTTGTTCAGGAACCGGTATCATCGTTTCGCGCCGTAACGGCACCCTGTAACGCGGAAATCAAATGCCATAGAATTCATCATTTACCATCCAATTCATCATTTTTTTTTATAATTTGTCACTTTATTCCTTCCACGAATACTCCGGTACCTACATGGAAATAATGAACCCCTATCAGGTGGCACACCAGTTCGGGTTGAAGACACTGGAAAAGACCGAAGAATACAAGGGCTCGCGCATCAGCATGAAGATAGGATTACCGAAGGAACGTTCCAAGGATGAGCAACGGCTGGCGGTCACGCCGGGCGGTGTTGCAGACCTGAAGGCCAGCGGCCATGAAATCCATATTGAGGCTGGCGCGGGCGAGGACGCCCGCTTCACCGACCGGGAGTACTCTGAAGCCGGGGCCACCATCGCATGGTCCACCGAAGAGCTTTACAAGAAATCCGAGATCATCCTGAAAGTGGCGCCGCCGGACGAAAGCGAGCACGAACTGCTTCAGCCCGATCAGACCGTAATCTCCGCGCTGCATCTGGGTAACACCACCGAGGGCTATCTCAAGGAGCTCATCCGCAAGAATATTACCGGAATCGGTTTTGAGTTCATCAAGTCGCCTGACAACAGCTTCCCCATCGTGCGCATGATGCACGAGATCACAGGATCCATGTCGGTGCAGATTGCCGCCCACTACCTTGAAAACAATCAACAGGGCCACGGGATCCTGCTCGGCGGCATCTCTGGCGTCCCGCCGGCCACAGTGGTGATTTTGGGCGCCGGCATCATTGCCGAGTATGCCGCGCGCACCGCTCTGGGGTACGGGGCGCAGGTGTTTGTAATGGACACGGATCTGGCACAGTTGCGTCATCTGGAAAACTCGCTCGACCGGCGGATCATCACCGCCATGGCTACGCATCAGTTCATCTCCTCGGCGCTGAAAGTGGCCGATGTGGTCATTGGCGCGGCGATGGTCGAGGGCCACCGGTCCCCCTGCTGGGTTACCCGCTCCATGGTACAGACCATGAAAGACGGCAGTGTCATTGTGGATGCGGTCATCGACCAGGGTGGCTGCATTGAGACCAGCCGGGCCACATCCCATTCCGATCCCGTATACATGGAAAACGGAGTGTTGCACTACTGCGTCCCGAACATCCCCTCCAATGTCGCCCGCACGGCCACCATAGCCCTGAACAACCTTCTGGTCCCTTTCCTGCTGGATATCGGTGACGCCGGTGGACTGCGTGAAGCACTCTGGACCAATGTGAGCCTTCGCAACGGCACCTACGTATATAAAAATCAGCTCACCAAAAAATCACTCGCACAACTCTTTGACATGCCCTATCGCGATATCGAAATGCTCATCGCCAGCCGGATCTGATCCGCAATTTTAAACATCAAAACCTTTTCCCAAGATCGAAATCACATAAAAAAAACGAATCAAAAAATGAAATGTCCATGACCGGGCTGGAGCCCGGACACACAGGGCTATGATTAAAACGTCATGGGCATTCTATCTGACCTAATTAATCCTAAATCTTAAACAGATGAAACAAACCTATTTCTCTTTTCTGTCCGTAACCATTTTGTTTGCAGCGATCGCTTGCGAAACGCCCCGCGAGCCAGAAGTACTGCCCGGACCGCTCAGCGAGCGGCATATCATGGAACATATCGAAGTGCTGGCATCCGATGAATTCGGCGGCCGCACCCCCGGCACCGTATATGAAGAAATGACGGTGGCCTATGTCATCAGCCAGTTTGAAGAGCTTGGCGTTGAACCAGGGATGCCCGATGGCTCCTTCACGCAGGACGTGCCGCTCAAAGGCCAGAAATCGCATAATGTGAATGTCTCGCTGCACGCCGGTGACCAGCAGGCCCGCCTGACCTACCTTGATGATGTCATGGCCTGGCCGGCGCATACGCAGCGGTCGGTTGACGTGCGCGATGCCGAAATGATTTACGTCGGTTACGGCATTGAGGCCCCGGAAGAGGACTGGGACGACTTCAAGGGAGCGGACGTATCCGGAAAGGTGCTTGTTTTCAAGAATTTCAATCCGGTAACCCATGAGGACCGGTTTGATGGCGGCAACCGCCTCTACTACGGGCGCTGGACCTACAAATTTGAACAAGCAGCCGCAAAGGGCGCCCTTGGAGCGCTGATCATCCACACCGACGAGACGGCCGGTTACGGCTGGGATGTGGTGCGCAACAGCTGGAGCCGGGAGCGGCTTTTCGTTTTCGAGGATGAGGAGCCGGAGACACAATTCAATGGCTGGCTGACCCACGACCGCAGCCGCGAGTTGTTTGAAATGGCCGGACTCAACTTGCAGGACATGCTGGATGCCGCCGAAAGCCCGTATTTTGAGCCCATCCCACTCACGGGAGTGCGCATCAATACCTCCGTGGATGCCGTTTACAGAAATATCGCCGGTCAGAATGTGGTTGGAAAAATTCCGGGATCGGATCCTGAGCTGGCAGAAGAAGCCGTTGTTTTTTCCGCACACCATGATCATCTCGGCATCGGCGATCCGGTGGAAGGCGACTCCATCTTCAACGGTGCCTGGGACAACGCCAGCGGTGTGAGTTTGATGCTCAATCTGGCGCGGCTCTACCAGATGGAGCCCGAAGAAATCCGTCGCACGCTCTATTTTGTCTCGGTGACCGCCGAAGAATCCGGCCTGCTGGGTTCCCGCTATTTCGCCGAAAACCCACCGGTGCACGCCGGCAAAATCTCCGCCAATATCAACCTTGATGCCACCAACATCTTCGGTGAAACAAAAGATTTTGTGGCTATTGGATACGGCAGGTCGGACATCGACGAGATCCTTGCTGAAGAAGCCGAGCGGCTCGGTCGCATTGTCAAACCGGATCCGCGTCCGGAGCAGGGCATCTACTACCGCTCCGACCACTTTTCCTTCGCCCGGGTCGGCATACCTGCGCTCTACCCCAACCCTGGCACACAATTTGTGGACAAGCCGGAAAATTTCAACGAGCAGGTGGCCGAGTACAGAAACAAGATTTATCACTCGGTCCACGACCGCATCCACGACTGGTGGGACCTCTCCGGTGCCGTTGAGGATCTGAAGTTGATTTATCGGGTTGCCCTTCGCATAGCCAACGCAGATGAAATGCGGCAATGGACACCGGGTGATGAGTTTGAGGAGGCCCGGAAGCGTGCACTGGAAGAAGCCTCGCAGCTTTAAGCAACGTATGTGACAGCAACGCAAATGGCTGCAGCGCAAGCGTTACCTGAGCCGGCAATGTCAAGGAAAGTAGCAACAACGCTTGAAAAACAACCATGACAAACAGTAAAGAGTTAAGCGAGCAGAACTTCCGGAGGATCAGCTGGATCAATCTCCTGCTGGTTCCTCCGCTGTTCATTCTCTTCGCCTGGCCTTATGCGATCATAGGCCTCTGGTTTGATTTCCCTGAATTCTGGCTCTACCTGGGGACTTTTCTGTTTGCCTTTCCTTTTACGCTCACTATAGTGCACGGTCATGTCACCATTGCGCTTGGTGCGCTCCAGCGCACACATTATTACCAATGGCTGGTACGCCGCCGCTGGGGGTTCGGGTTCTGGTTGCGTCCTTTTTATTTCTCGACCCGTTTCCGTTTCATTCTTATAATTGTTAGTTTATTAATGCTAATCACTGGTATTATAATGTAATATTCCTGGTAGCACGTGTCCCCAAACTTCAAAAAAACTGATCACTTATGAGCAAAGACAATTCTATCAGCAGAAAAGCCTTTTTGGGTAAAATATCCATGCTTGGTCTCGCCGGCGCCGGTGCCGGTGTATTCCTGAAAGGATGCGGCAACGGCGAGGAAGCCACGGAAGCTGCAGATCCCTGTGCCGATCTCTCCGGCCTGAGCGAAAGCGACATCCAGCTTCGCGAGACATTGCAATATGTAGCAGAAACGCCCAACCCGGAAGAGCGCTGCGACAACTGCGAGTACTGGATTGACGATCAGCACGGTCCGCAGTGTGGCGGCTGCACCCTGTTCGCCGGCCCGGTCCATCCGGCTGGATGGTGCGTCTCATGGGTACCACAGTCCTGACCTGATACGCCGTTTATGCATTCCCTGAAACCCCGGGTTCCGTAATCAGGGGTTTCCTTTTTCACTTTTAATATGAGCCTGTTGCAATTACGGAAACCCGTTGCGACAGGCTTTTATTTTATCCGGAGAAGTTTTTTTCTCCCGAGTTCAGGTGATAAGTGAATCACAGCTCTGGAGAAAACATTTATCCGGAGAAAAAGTGATTGGAGCTCAGTACTAACGGCCGGATATGAATCGGGAGCGTTTCATGGATTTCTGCATGCGTTGGCTGAAAAACTTTCGGCGACCTTCGGATGGCTGACCGTTATTATAGTGTTTCCAGAACTTCTTTTCGGACTCCAGGGTACCGATGAGAATAATTTTCTGGACTTTTTCCAACGTAAAATCGGGTTCCGGTTGAAGGATGACCTCTCCGTCTTTTTCCACTCCTACAATTGTACAGCCCGTACGGTCACGCAGCTCAAGATCACTGATTCGCTTGCCGCACATCTTTTTGGGCATATCCACCTTGAATATATTCAGTCCCTCGGCCAGCATGACCATTTCCCCGCTTTGCAGGTAATTGAAGATGGCGTTGGCTCCCATGGTGGAATAGGACAGGCTGAAATCGGCACCTGCGCGGCGCAGTGTATGCAGGTTCCGGTCCAGGGTTGCACGGGAGATGATCTGGATCTCGGGTCGCAGCTTGCGGCAGTACAGGGTCAGATAGATGTTGGTATCGTCTTCGTTAGGTGTGATGATCACGGTATGCGCATCATCGATACCTGCCTCTTTCAGCACTGCAAAATCGGCGGCATCACCCACTACGTGTTGCTCTGAAAATACTTGGAGCTCTTCCCGTCGCTCCACGATTTTAAACGGAATCTGGCGTTCCTGCAGCGCTCTGGCAACAACAACTCCCACCTTGCCGCCACCCAGCACTACCACCGGCGCATCCGTCGCATGATAGATACCCATGAGTTCATCATACCTCCGCAAATTGGCAACTGTTCCTACAAGAACAAGGATGCTGTGTTCTCTGATCAGCGTATCCGATGACGCAATCTGGTACTTTCCACGCTCCCAGATGCCAACGATGTTGACCCCTGTCAGTTCCCTCATGCGGGTTTCGGTGAGTGTTTTTCCCACAAGGGGTGTCTCCATGGCCGGTGCTTCTGCGATTACCAGCTCCTGGAAGCGCCCGATGACATGAACGCGCGCGCTGCCGCTCACTACCCGCCGTACAAGTGCCTGCCCCATCATTTCCGACAGGTTCAGCACCAGGTTGCTGCCGGCAAGCTTCAGAATATCGACGGCATCATCACTGTTGGTGAAGGTAATGACAGGCACCGACTCACTCAGCTCGCGAACGGTAAAGGTGACGTTGGTATTCACCCGCTCATCGTCGTTGGCAACTACCATGGCAGCCTGTTCCACCCGGAGCTTTTTCCACGTTTCAGGGTCATCAACATTGCCATGGACCACTTCGTATCCCATATCACTGATTTCCAGCGCGTCAGAAAGTTCAGGAATCACGATCCAGTAGCTGTATTGGAATGCCTTGAGTTTCTCAATCAGCGCTACGGCAACACTGTTGAACTTTGTTATGAGTATGTGGTTTTTGGTCTCCGCCGGCAGTTTTCGAGGCGCCCGTGCCTGAGCCTGCGCCTCCAGCCAGGGAGCGTAGAAAAACTGGATGAAGGTAAAGGGGAGCATGACCAGCAGAAAAACGACCCCGGTTATCAGAACGGCTGCGGAAAAAACCCGGCCAAGATCCGATGTAAATACAATATCGCCGAAACCAAGCGTGGACATGGTTACCAGTGTCCAGTACAGGCCTGATATCCAGCTGTGCTCCTGCCCTTCGTGATAACTGATCAACTGGAAGATGAAAGAAAACAGCAGAACCACCCCTATCAGGATGATAAGAAAGAGAATGAGTCTCTTGAGATTGATCCTGGTGGTTTTTTTTTCAAAAAAATAGCTGAGCTCTGTGGCAATAATATTTCTCATGGCAATGGCAAATATCCGATACCCTGTTTCCTTATACTATCTATAGGTCATCCTGAAGTTGCATAAAACATACGGTAAAACGAAGAGATGATGCTCCGTAATATATCAAACTACGGAATATCTGTGAGATAACTTTTCAGCATATTTCCAGCAACTGAATAATCTTCACCTGGCCGTTTTACTGATTCCGATCTGTATTGTATGCCCGTCCCGAAGTGTCAAAGGTTGCAGGACCTGACGGGTTTTTTTGTTGTGAATCTCTTACTTTCTCCCTGTAGTCCATTTTGATATCATTTGCGTTTCTGAAACTATGGCAGACAAGATAAATTTCTCCCCTCTTGAGTATGAAAAACCCTCTGCGGACGAGCTTCTCCAACGCTCCCGCTTATTCCTTGAACTGATAAAAAAAAGGCGTACGGTCCGGGAATTTTCAGATGAACCCGTTCCTGAAGAAGTAATCCGCAACTGCATCGAGGCAGCCGGGACCGCTCCCTCGGGTGCCCATATGCAGCCCTGGCATTTTGTGGTGGTTCGCGATCCAGACATCAAAAAGCAGATTCGCCTGGCCGCAGAAAAAGAGGAGCGCATCAATTACGAAATGCGCTATTCTGATGAAATGAAAAAGGACATCGAGAAACTGGAGACCAACTTCGAAAAACCGTTTCTGGAGCATGCCCCGGTGCTGATTGCCGTTTTCAAGGAATCCTACCGGATAGAAAACCATATCCGGCGGAAAAACTATTATGTAAACGAATCGGTCGGTATTGCCACAGGTTTCCTGATTACCGCGTTGCACTATGCCGGTCTTGTCTGCCTGCCCCATACGCCGAGTCCCATGCGGTTCCTTAACGAAATCCTCCATCGGCCCGGTAACGAATCGCCGACGGTTGTACTGCCCGTGGGATATCCTTCGGAGAACACCCGTGTCCCCGACCTGAACAGAAAACCGCTTAGCCAGATCATGTCTGAATTTTGACTGCATTACACCCGGAGCCCGGAATGCGGCTCACTCGCATGCCTGACGAGGACATGGACCAGGCCATCCGGACAACCTGCTTCTTTCCCGAAAAACTCACATCACTCAACAGATCGTTGCGATGGATGACGATTTCCCGATAAACGACGATGGCGCCATGGAATACCCGATCGACGGGGTGCTGGACCTGCACGTCTTCCCGCCGTCCGACGTACACGATCTCGTACCCGAATATCTTCGGGCTTGCCGTGAAAAAGGGATCCTGACGGTGCGTATCATCCACGGAAAGGGGACCGGAACCCTTCGCCGGATCGTCCATTCAAAGCTGGAATCCCTGCCCTGGGTCAGAAATTATCATCTGGCAGGTCACGGAAGCGGTACGTGGGGTGCTACCATCGCCTATCTGGATCCGGCCGGACCCGGTGATGACGCCGGGCAGCCCACTCGTACCTGAACCGACTGACCCAAAAAATAACCGGCCCTCGATCATTTCCGCTGCACTTCCTCTGCTCATTTCACTACTCCTTGCTCTGCATTCCGCTGCAATCCTGTATTCATTGCAGGGCCCTTTCCTCTGCATTCCCGTTGCATAAGATGCCACCCGGTCCCCTGATCATCAATGTACCATTTGGATGGCGAAATTTTTTTTGATATTTATCCCTAAACCGCTTATAATTAAAATATTAAGCCCCATAGTTGCGTTAACCGTTGCACACTCACTATTCCCCCAGGGTACATATCATGGCAGACGACGACATGAAGAATATCAGCCGTATCGATCAACCGTCCAAAAACACATTCGGATGGTTTGTGCGTATACGCAGGGACGGCAGGAAAATCAGCCGCTTTTTCAGTGATGGAAAGTATGGGGGTAAGGACAAGGCCCTGAATTCCGCCCGGGAGTTCCGGAACAGCAACCTCTCGGAGTGGCAGAAATTCGCCCGAAACCCGGATCGGGCCATGCATCTCGGCAAGCAAAGCAATATCGGATATCCCGGTATCAGCTACTGTGTAAAATCCAAAAACCGCAACGGCGAAGTATACCAGGAGCATGTGTTCCAGGTCTCCTACTCCCCGGAAAAGGGCGTACACAAAAACAAGTCATTTTACATACCCAAAGCCCGTACAAAGAGACAGTTCCGCAAAAACTACGATGAACGGCTCAAAAAAGCGATCGCATTCCGCGACGAACAGATGATGAGGATCTACGGCGTTCGCTACGTGAACTTCAAGAAGAAAAACAATTCAATGCTACCCGGATCAACGGAAAGCAAGAAGTGAATCAAACCGTTCTATCTGTGATTTATACCGTGTAATTTCTATATTGATGCGTCAGTCAGTACCCATTTCAGGTATCTGATTCGGACAAGCATCTTTACTCCCGTTTACGCGCCAATTAGAAATCATATTCATGAATCACAAGTATTCCCCCTATCTCTGCAGTGCACTTCTGTCTCTTCTCCTGCTGGCTAGCGCATGCGGCACCCCCGAACCGGTCACCGTAACGCCCGAACCCCGCTTCTCGAAAGCGGACGCCCCCACCTTCTACCGTGAAACGACCGCATCTGAAGGCATGGTCGTCTCGGCACATCCGCTCGGCAGCGAAGCCGGACGTTCCATACTTGAACTGGGCGGCAATGCCGTGGATGCCGCGGTAGCAACAGCATTCGCCATAGCCGTTCTCGAACCCAACATGTCCGGGCTGGGAGGAAGCGGGGCCATGACCATCTGGAACCGCGAGACCGCCACAGCCGATTACCTTGATTTCTACGCTGCCGCCGGAGCCGACCCCGATTACGGACTTGATACCGATCCCGACTCGCTCATAACCCGGGAGCGCGGCGTAGCCGTGCCCGGCATGGTGGCCGGATTGCTCGAGGCGCTTGACAAATACGGCTCACTGGAACGTCAAACGGTCATTGAACCGGCCATCCGACTGGCCGAAGAAGGCTTCATCATCCACCATCTGCTGGCTGACGTAATCGCCTCCTATTCACAGCGCCTTCTTTATGATGCGGACGCCGCCGCACTCTTTCTGCCCGACGGACAACCGCTGCGCGCCGGAGACCGGCTCATCCAGCCGCAACTCGCCGATGTGCTTCGCCGCATCGCCCTCGAAGGCCGCGACGGATTTTACTCAGGCGATGTGGCCCACCGCACGATCGATAAACTTGCCGCAGGCAGCAGCCGCCTCACTCTGGCCGATTTTCGCAACTACACCCCGACCTGGCGCGGAGCACTTTGCCAGGAGTGGATGGGCCACCGCGTCCTCAGCGCCCCACCGAGCCTTGCCGGACATGAGGTGATCCTGGGCCTCAAACTCATCGAGCGCGGCAACATTGACCGGCACGGACATCCGGTTGCAAATGGTGAAGCCCTCGGGGTTCTGGTGGATGCGATCCGAATCGCACGTGCTGATCGCGGTGAATGGCAGGGTGACCCCACATTCGTCGATCTTCCCGTTGCGGGAATGATCAGCGACCACTACGCGTCTCTCCGTGCTTCGGCCATGGGCGGTGCCGTCCCGGACACCATGCATGCCGGCAATCCCTGGCCTGCCACACCGCGCTATACTGCTCCGCCGGGTTGCGTGGGGCCCGGATTCTTCTCACCGCCGCAGAACATAACGCAGCGTGACTATGACGAGCTGAGACAGCACATACCCGAACCCGATCCGGCAACGGAAGAGGAACTTGAAATACCTGGAAACCCGACTTCCGGTGAAATCCGTACAACCAACCCCGACCGCGAAGAGCAGCACACCACGCACATTTCCGTAGTCGACAGAGCCGGTAACGCGGTATCGATGACCAATACCCTGGGGCTCTATTTCGGTTCGTCCGTTTTCTCCGACGGTGTCTTCTACAACTCCGCCAACCACAACTTCGGAGACAGTTACGGAAGCATACGCGGACCCGGACGCACCGCACACTCCAGTACCGCACCGACCATCGTACTCAGTGACGACCGCGTGGAACTGGTCGTGGGCTCGCCAGGTTCGGGACGCATCCCCCCGGCGGTGATCAGCATGATCGTTCACACCCTGATCTACAACCTCCATCCCGCCGAGGCCATACGCATGCCCCGTGTCTACCCGTTAATCAACGAACCGGTTGTCCAGATGGAGCGCGGCTACTCGGCAGAAGCGATCGAAACCCTGAACCGGCGCGGCTATGTCATCTCACCCTCCAACTTCCCCATGAACATGCTCTTTGGCGGTGTTCAGATGATCCGGGTGCTGGAGGATGGTACCATGATCGGCGTCTCAGACCCCAGACGTGACGGTGGGGCGGCCGGACTCTGACCAATCCCTACCGGCAATCTGTTCATCACAAGAACAAACAGATGAAACATTCATGGCCGTTATTTCGGACACACAGGCACATGATCACTTCCATGAATGCTCCATGTGTCCGCTTGAATCGAAAGTTTTAAACACATGAAATGTCCATGACCATAGCCCGGTCACACAACAGTATGTTTAAAACGTCATGGACATTCTATCTGACGATATGAATCAAAAATTTTTAAACAGATGAAACGTATCATCATCGATATCGATATTCAGAACACCCTCGACATTGTAAAAAAGCGAAAAGGCCGGCTCTCGGCCTTTTTCGCCAAGTATCTCATCAA
>SKYY01000092.1 GCA_007127665.1 Balneolales bacterium
CGCCTGTTACCGAGTCTTTTTGTAGAGTTGTGAGCGAATGCTGTAGAGTTTTGAAAATGCCCGGGCTTCTTTGCCATCCCATCCACGTGTCTCCTCTCCATATTTTGCGATATCGCTGTTCAAGATGCTGTAAGGGGAGGATGCTTTTAAGGGAAAAATAGTGCCCCGGCAGGCATAAATGGTCACATCTCCGGTAACCCTTGCCTGGGTGGAGTTGAAAAACGCCTCTATGTCACGCATCACCGGGTCATAGTATTTCGCTTCATGCAGCATGGCTCCGTACTGGTCGCCCAATTGGTCTTTAAGCTGTCGCTGATCCTGGCTCAGGACCAGCTTTTCAAGTTCTTGATGGGCCATGTAGATGATTCGCGCCACAGGTGCCTCAAAACCGATACGCCCCTTGATACCCAGAATCGTATCCCCCAGGTGCATACCCAATCCAACACCATGATAACGTCCAAACTCCCGGAGGACCGACAGCAGCGCGGCGGGATCCATCTGGTGACCGTTCAAGGCGACAGGAAGACCGTTTGCAAAATCGAGGGTGATCTCTTCGGGTTCATCATCCAGAAGGTGCGGAGGCTTGAGATGGGGAAAAGCATCAAAAGGCAGGGCCTGGTCGCTTACCAGGGTCTCGGTTCCACCCACACTGGTTCCCCATATCCCGTCATTAATGGAATATTCCGTAGTCTTCTTCGGAACTTCAAACCCACGTTTTTTCAGATAGGCGGTTGTGAACTCCCGTGTGAGCCCTTCGTCGCGGATCGGGGCGATGATCTCCACCCCATCCAGCCCGTTCAGCAGCGCCACATCAAAGCGTACCTGATCATTTCCCGCACCGGTTGATCCGTGTGCAATACGATGGGTGTCCTGTTCCCGGGCGTATTCCATTATCATCTCGGCCTGAATGTAGCGCTCGGCGCCTACACACATGGGATACGTGCGGTCACGAAGCACGTTACCTTTGATAAGATAGGATAGAATCCGGTCATAAAGCGGCGGAAATCCATCCACGCAGGCAAACTCAGACGCACCAAGCTTCAAGGCGCGGTCGCGGATGACCTCCTTTTCCCTACGGGTCAAACCCACACAATCAACGATAACGGCATGCAGGTCCGTCTTGTATTTTTCTTTCAGGTAGGGGATACAAAAACTGGTATCGAGCCCACCGCTGTAGGCCAGTACTATCGGATTACTCATATTCTCACCCGTTTTACCGCTCTGTCATCACCCGGAAAAAACCGGAAGAATAAAAACGGCTGCAGCTTATAGTTCATGAAAATGGATACGTGTAAAAATAGGCAAAAAAAAAAGCAGAACCTGCGAAGATCCTGCCTTTAATAATTCAAAAAAAAACCTTTATATCAGACACAATCTTCACCATCACCGACGCGTGAACGACGACGAAAGCGGCGGTGACGAAAGCGACGGTAGCAATTGCCAAAACTCAGCTGATATGAATTGTGACTGTTCATTATCCCGGTTAAGAACCGAATATTTTTGATGAATGTCAATTACCTATGTCGAATCCGTTTATTATTTAATGTTTGTTTCAACCAGGCCGAGAGCTTTCCAGACGGTCAACTGCTGAAGTTGCATGGCCTTGCCAGGCAGAATCGGCCGTATCCCGAACCGAGAGACAAGCCTGTCTGTCCCTTCATATTCCGGGTTCTGTTTTTTTCGTTTTTCCAACTCCTTCTTGAGCGCCAGGTAGTTCTCCGGCAAGCCGTTTTGCGGTGATGTTTCCACAAGAAAGAGGGGAAACTCGGTGACCATGCACAGCGCATCGGGGTTCCGTCCGAGGTGATATTCCATCGAACTGCTGTGAAACAAGGCGGCCGTCCCCGGATCGCCCTTGTCCAGAAAAAATTCGCGCATGGCGGTTCCCTTCGGGGTGGATGTGAAACCGGGTCCCATATAGTTGAAGCCCTTCTGCCCGGCACGGTCGTGGTCATGCGGCTGCAACCCCTCATCCCGCATGGTGCTGTCGTAATTCCGCCGCCAGGTCCGGGTTCGCTCCTCCCACTCGTCGTTTATAAGCAAAAGGTATCCCTCCGAAAACTGCATCCCGTGCAGGCTGAAATGGAGATGCACCGGCGCTTCGCGCTCCCAGAAACGGACTGCCGCGCGATTCTCCGGACGCATGGCGGGATATCCAAACTCCACATCCCGGCCCGGATGCTCCCTTTTCATTCCCGCGAGGAAGGGTGTCAGCTCCGGAAAGCGGGGTATCCAGGAGGCATTGGCGGCATCGCCGTCGGGATTCACATGCGGTATGATCATCAGCCGAAACCGTCCAAAAAGCTCCTGAAACCGCCCGGGATGATCCATTATATCCAGTATCAGCCGGTAGAGCGTATTGGGTCCAACCGGCTCATCGGCATGCGCGCCGGCAACGAGGCTTGCAATGATATCACCCTTGCCGAATACGAATCCAAAGATCGGCATTCCCGCCTCACTGTTGCCGATCGTGTGGGTGGATGGGTCCGGCAGCCGTTTTTTCAATTCGATCAGAAAGCGGCTGTACAGCCACAAATCATCAGAAGCTGTCGTCATCAGAAATCGTCATCGTCATCATCACTGTCAAATTCGGCTTTCCGCCGCTCTTCCTCCATCCGGCGGAAGTAGTCTTTGCCTGCGCGGTAAACACGCGGCGAGAGCAGCAGGGTGGCGGTCATGGTCGGAATGGCCATCATGGCATACATCCCGTCAATGAGGCTGATAACGGCCGTGATGGATGCGACGGAGCCCAGCACAATGGAGAAAATGTAGAAGTAGTTGTAGTAGTGCTGCCGCTCCGCTCCGATGA
>SKYY01000243.1 GCA_007127665.1 Balneolales bacterium
CCGGACCTTTCGCTTGATGAGATCCACCAGCTTGTCAGCGGACTGGGTGCCGATATACCGGTGTTCCTGCACGGCAAACCCGGAATAGGCACCGGAATAGGCACCGAAATATCGTTTTGCGATATTCAGCCGGATGCGTGGGTACTGACCGTATTTCCGGATATACACGTATCGACAGCCGACGCATACCGCAACTGCCTCCCTAATGAAGAGCCGGCGTTCGCGCTTGAACACATCCTCCTGAAAGAACCACTGGAGGAATGGCGCTATCTGCTGTCCAATGACCTGGAGCCGTGGGTCGTGCACCAGCACCCCATGATCGGCGACATCAAGGACCAGATGTACGAGTTGGGCGCCGACTATGCCGCCATGAGCGGGAGCGGATCCTCCGTTTTCGGTATCTTCCGGCAGGAATTCGTTGCTGTGGATGCCTTTAACCTCTTTATCGACTGGAAACTCAAGGCAAATCTGACCCCGCCATCCTTTATTCCTGACATCGGTATTTACCAATCAACCTGATTTTTTGTATCTTTTCACACCATGACAGGAACATGACAGCCACCTGCTGACACGCAGGCGCATGATTGATTCCCGTTATGTAAACTCATTCGGACCTTATGAATCCAGGATTTTAAACAGATGAACCATGCATTTACGCATGCACATAAAGACTGTAATCTGAATTAAAATCATAAATTTCCGGCAAAAAGCCTTGCTCGCCGGCATCCCGGTCGCTCTCTTGTCGGAGACCCACTTGCCTCTTCGTATTTAACCAGAACCAAGTCCCCCCATTTCTCAGTAATTCACCAAAACCAGCTATTGAAATGATCAAATTGAACGATGATATCAGCAAAGCAATGGACTCCGAATCCCTGAAGCTTGATATCCAGCGACACCTTCGCTTCACTCTTGCCAAGTCAAAGTATTCTACCACCAAATGGGACAAATTCCGGAGTGTAGCCCTTGCGGCCCTGGACCGGCTTCATGACCGCTGGATCGACACCCAGGAGTACTATTATGACGTGGATGCCAAGCGGGTTTACTATATCTCGATGGAGTTCCTCATCGGACGCCTGCTCGACAACATGCTGGTGAACCTGGGGATTCTGGACGAGGTCCGGGAAGCGCTGCATGAACTGGGCCTTGACTACGACGAGGTCAAGGAGAATGAGTTTGACGCGGGCCTGGGTAATGGCGGGCTCGGCCGCCTTGCCGCCTGTTTCCTCGATTCGATGGCGACCATGGGCATACCCGGATACGGATACGGCATCCGCTACGATTATGGCATCTTTGAGCAGAGAATCCGCAAGGGTTACCAGATCGAGAAGCCGGACATGTGGCTTCAGTTCGGCAATCCGTGGGATGTCGTCCGGCCGAAAACACTCTATCCCGTCGATTTCTACGGTGAATCCGTGCCCTACACCGATTCTGACGGAAGGCTGCGGTTCAAGTGGGTGAATACCCAGAAGGTGAACGCCCTTGCCTATGATACCCCGATCCCCGGCTACAAAAACGACGTGGTCAACAACCTGCGTCTCTGGAGGGCAAGTTCATCCAAGGCCATCGACCTGCAGTCATTCAGCCAGGGTGAGTACATTGATGCCGTCCGCGATGCACAGCTTCAGGAGAACATTTCGCGTGTCCTCTATCCCAACGACAAGGTCTTCGTGGGACAAGAGCTGCGCCTCAAGCAGGAGTACTTCCTGGTATCTGCCACGTTGCAGGATATTCTGAGGCGGTTTAAAAAAGTGCATGATGACTGGAGGAAGTTTCCGGACAAGGTAGCCATTCAGTGCAACGACACGCATCCGAACCTGGCTATTCCGGAACTGATGCGCGTGCTGCTTGATTATGAAGGGCTTGACTGGGAGCTTGCCTGGGATATCACCCGCAAATCCATCAATTACACCAACCATACCGTTCTTCCCGAAGCACTGGAGACCTGGCAGGTGCCGCTGATGCGCAATCTTCTGCCGCGCCATCTGCAGATCATCTATGAAATCAACAAACGGTTCCTGAACGATGTCCGCGACAAGTTCGGCAATGATGTAAACCGGGTGCGCCGCATGTCCATTATCAGCGAAGGCGAGAAACCGGCGGTGCAGATGGCAACGCTGGGCATTGTCGGGTCCAAGAAAGTCAACGGTGTGGCCCGGCTTCACACCGAACTGATCAAGAAAACCATTTTCAAGGATTTCTATGAAATGTACGGGGACAAGTTCATCAACATGACGAACGGGATTACGCCGCGCCGATGGCTGAAGCAGTGCAATCCCGGACTGTCCGACCTTATCTCAAAAGAGATCGGTGATGACTGGATCACCGATCTGGATCAGCTGAAGAAAATCGACAAAAAAGCCGGCGACAAAAAATTCCGCAAGAAGTTTGCTGAGGTAAAGCGGCAAAACAAACTGGCCCTCATAGACTTCATTGAAGCTGAATATGGAGTGACCCTCAATCCTGAGTCCATTTTTGATATCCAGATCAAACGAATTCACGAGTACAAGCGCCAGTTGATGGTTGCGCTGCATACCGCCATGCTGTACAACCGGATCAAGGCCAATCCGGATGCGGAATTTCAGCCCCGGACGGTTCTTTTCTCCGGAAAAGCAGCTCCCGGTTACACCATGGCCAAGCTTCAGATCAAACTGATCAATTCCATTGCCGAAAAGATCAACAATGATCCTGATACCAAAGACAAGCTTTCCTGCCTCTTCCTTGAGAACTACACCGTCTCACTGGCAGAACGGCTGATCCCGGCAGCGGACCTGTCCGAACAGACATCCACGGCCGGAATGGAGG
>SKYY01000217.1 GCA_007127665.1 Balneolales bacterium
AGATCGTTTCCAGCCGGTCATGAAACCCGAACTGGATATCGTCACTTATGTCCCGGTTACCGGAGAGGCCACTTTTTCATCTGTGAGCCGGGTTTCGGAAGAGATACTGAAAAGGGGGATGGATGCGGACCCGGGCTGGCACTCGGATCCGGGCTGGCACTCGGACCCGGGCTGGCACACGGATCCGGGCTTGTATACTGATCCGGACTTGCACACGGACCCGGACTTGCACACGGACCCGGACTTGCACACGGACCCCGGTATGGAAACAGATTCCGGTATGGGCAAGGACAGCCTCTATCTGAGTACGCTTACACTGAGCGGAGAAGAGGCAGCACGGTGGCTTCCGGGACTTACAGCCGATACCGACCGGGTTCGGGTATTGCGCAGCGTACTTATGAAGCCGGAGCACCTGCAGGCTGTTCCGGATATTATGCGCCGCCTCCACAAGCTGCATCGCGGCGTCGTTCCCGATTGATGGTGTTTAAATGAAAAAAAGGCCACGGGAGTGATGATGCTATCCCGCGGCCTGATTTTTTGTCTGCAATGTTTTTTTGGATGTTATGCAGGCGCTGGTATCAGATGTCGAACTTGACACCCTGTGCCAGGGGCATTTCGGTGCCCCAGTTTATGGTGTTGGTTTGCTGGCGCATGTAGAACTTCCACGCATCGGAACCTGACTCGCGGCCGCCTCCGGTCTCTTTTTCACCGCCGAATGCACCACCGATCTCGGCCCCGCTGGTTCCGATGTTGACGTTGGCAATACCGCAGTCGGATCCGGTTGCACTGAGGAAACGCTCGGCTTCACGCATATTCAGTGTGAAAATCGAAGAGCTCAGTCCCTGTGCAACACCGTTGTGCATCTCGATCGCCTCATCGAAAGTGTCGTATTTCATGAGGTAAAGGATCGGCGCGAATGTCTCCTCCTGAACGATCGGATATTCGTTTTTAGCCAGGCAGAGAGCGGGTTTGACATAATTGCGGCCGGGTACGCCCTCGGTGATCGGTTCACCGCCGAAGAGGATCTCGCCGCCCTGGTCTTTCAGTGCCTTCAGTGCTTTTTGCATGTCTTCCACAGCACCGTAGTCGATCATCGGTCCAACCATGACATTCTCGTCGAACGGATCGCCAATGGTGATCTTGTTATACACTTCTATGAGGCGTTCCTTAACCTGATCAAATATCGACGATTGGACGATCAGTCTGCGAGTTGATGTGCAACGCTGTCCGGCTGTTCCAACAGCTCCAAATACGGTGGCCCGCACGGCCATTTCGATGTCCGCATGCTCGGAAATGATGATGGCGTTGTTGCCGCCAAGTTCCAGGATGGATTTGCCGAGGCGGGCGGAGACCTGCGGACCGACTTTCTGGCCCATCATGGTGGACCCGGTGGCCGAGATCAGCGGGATCCGTTTGTCGCGTGCCATCAGTTCGCCAATAGTGCGGTCAACCGTGATCAGGTTGAAGACGGCCTCCGGCATGTCGTTTTTGCGAAGTACTTCGGCTGCCAGCTTCTGGCATGCAAGGGCGGTAAGTGGCACTTTGCTGGATGGTTTCCAGATAATGACATCACCGCAGACAGCGGCAATCATCGCGTTCCAGCTCCAGACGGCAACCGGGAAATTGAACGCAGAGATGACACCGACAATGCCAAGCGGATGGTATTGGTCGAAAAGGCGGTGTTGTGGCCGTTCCGACTGCATGGTGAAGCCGTAAAGTTGCCGGGAAAGGCCAACCGCAAAATCGCATATATCGATCATTTCCTGCACTTCACCGAGTCCCTCCTGCAGGATTTTGCCGTTCTCAAGTGTCACAAGACGGCCAAGGTCCTCTTTGTGCTCTCTCAGCGCTTCGCCGATCTGTCGGACGATTTCCCCCCGTTTGGGTGCCGGCACCTGCCTCCACTCATGAAATGCCTTTTGTGCTGCCTGGACCACATCCTCATACTGATCTTCTGAAGTCCAGCTTACCTCGGCAATCACACTGTCGTCAATCGGGGAGACGCTTTTGATTCGTTCCCGGTGTTCCCATCCGTAGCTTTTTGTTCCAATCCAGGTTCCATCGTTTACGGCATCAATGCCAAGTCGCTCTAATAAGCCCATAATTGTTCCTGTAATTTTTAGTGAATACGGCGAATAATTTTGAATATCTACCGCGTGGCGGTGTCTGGGAACAACCTACTTCAAAAAATTGGAAACAGCAATATTCCTGGGGCTAAACTGCACCGATTTTGACTTCAAAATTCGTCAAATGAGAGCGAAAAGTTCAGAAGTTGAACACCGCTCTGACTTCCAGGTTTGGGTAGATACGGGTGCTGCTGCGCCGCTCTTCCCTTCGGAAGGCGGATGCGATGTCCTCCGGGTAGTTCAGGTAGAGGCGACGGCGTACCTCCTGACGTTGCATCCATCCGCTGATGATAAGCCGGTTGCCGGAAAGAAATCGCAGGTTGATGTCCACACTGGGGCCGAACTGTCTGGTCAGCTGCAATCCGGGAGCTGCCCGCGTCACCTGGCGCGTTCCGTTTTCATCGGTCACTTCGGCCGTGATGCTGGCCTGTGGAAGGAAGTCACGGCGCAGGAACATGCGTGCGCCGATGCCGATCCGGTGTGGACCGGTTTCGCGATAGATCATTGCTTCCATGTCATAGGTGATCAGTGTGTCGGTCGGAGTTTCCTGGAAGGTATCCCAGAAGAGCCGGCCGATCCGCAATTCACTGCGGGAGCCATTCATGGCAAGCTGCCAGCCGTCGGTGATAGCGAAGGCCCCATCCACCCGGAAAGCGTATTCCCT
>SKYY01000232.1 GCA_007127665.1 Balneolales bacterium
ACCACCGTTTTTGCCATAACCATCGGTTTGACTGTGGTAAACATATTCGAGCCGGGCAAAGTCCTTCCCGAAGAGACCCGCGACACTCTTTTTGAAAGTTATCAGGAAAGCATAGAGGGAAGGGAGGAGGCTGCCGTAGAGGTGCTGGGACGCAGTCCGCTGCAGTTCATCGTGGATATCGTGCCTGCCAACTTCTTCGCCGCCGCATCGGATAATGCCAATATGCTTCAGATCGTGTTTGTGGCCATCATTATCGGTATCGGCCTGATGAGAATTCCGGAGGAAAAGTCCGGTATATTGGTGAATTTTTTTGATGCCCTTAATGATGTGATCATCCGGATTGTGGGAATGATCATGAAAATAGCTCCTTATGGTGTTTTTGCACTGATCGCAGCTGTGATTGTTGACCTGGGTGGAGATGATCTGCGCGGCACCATGGAGATACTGCAGGCGCTGCTTGTCTACGTGCTGGTTGTGCTTGCCGGCCTGCTGCTTCATATGGCCATTGTATACACTGCGCTGTTCAAGATCTTCAGCAATATGTCCATCTGGAATTTCCTGAGGGGAATTCGTCCCGCGCAGCTGCTCGGCTTCAGCACGAGCTCCAGTCTTGCCACGCTGCCCCTGACCATGGAACGGGTGGAAAAGAAGCTTGGGGTCCACGAAGAGGTAGCCAGCTTCGTCCTGCCGGTCGGGGCAACGATCAATATGGATGGCACCAGCCTCTATCAGGCCGTTGCGGCCGTATTTATTGCTCAAGCCGTGGGCATTGACCTTACCGTGTCGCAGCAGCTCATCATTGTGATCACTGCTACACTGGCTTCCATCGGGACGGCTGGAGTGCCGGGGGCCGGTATCATCATGCTGGTAATCGTGCTTCAGGCAGTTCAGGTTCCGGTCGAAGGGATAGCGCTTATCCTGGGTGTGGACCGGATACTGGACATGGCCCGCACCGCCGTTAATATCACTGGTGATGCCGCGGTTTCTGTTGCCGTGGCCAGCACGGAAGGACGGCTCGGACCCGGTCACTTTGACGATTAATAACGAAATATGATGCACGGACAATAAAACGGCTTTCCGTACGCTAACACTTATTTCTTGTCCACCAATTTATTATCCACCAATTGGTTCAGGACCAGTTGACTGTGGACCAATTGACGCAATAACAACCCCTGAAAACTCACTGAAAACATGTATCTGACGGCCTTAATCACTATTCTGATGGTATTTTCGGGGACATTTCACGAAGCAGGATCGGAAAAGGGGGACCGTGGAGAGCATACGGACTTTGAACTGCAGCTCAATACCGGAGTTGCCGCTTTTTACCGCACGGAATGGGACGAGGCGCGGACCATTTTTCAGGCATTGCAGAAGCAACGGCAAGAAGACCCCAGGCCATATTTTTTCGAAGCGATGCTTCCCTTCTGGAAATACTTTTTTGCCGATGAGTGTCCGGAGGCGGCACGGCAATTCCTGGAGAAATCGGAAAAAGCCATTGATGTTGGAAAAAAAAGGATGAAATCGACTCCCGAAGATACGACAACAGTGCTGATCATGGGCGGGCTTTACGGCTACCGGGGATTGGTGGCGGCCAGTGAACGACAATACCGGACAGCTGTGCGGAGCGGTGCCAGCGGATTTTCTTTTACGCGGCGGCTCATGGGCATGAGTGCGGATAATCCGGATGTGCTCATTGGCCAGGGTGTGTTCCACTATATGATGGGTACCATCCCCAGGGAAGCACGATGGCTCACCAGTATAGCCGGCCTTTCAGGAAACCGTGAGACCGGGCTGAAGATGCTGGAAGAGGTTGCTGCAAGCGATACCTATACCAGCACCGACGCCCGTATGATACTGACTTTTCTCTATCATCAGGAGGAGTTGTACGATGATGCGCTCAGAATCGTAGAGCCGTTGGTGGAGAAATGGCCCGAAAATGTGATTTTTCGCTATTTTTATGGACTTTCACTGGACAAGAACGGCCAGGCGGATAAAGCCAAGGAGCAGTACAGGATCATCGTCGACCGTGACCATCCCGAACTCCCAACGCTCCGGGACCGTGGACGCGAGCGTCTGGAATACCTGACCGCATCCACAGAAAACCAGTAAAGATAATTAAACAGCAAGAGAAAGCCGTAAAGAGGCAAGGCAATCCCTACTTGACCAGGATCATCTTGCGGGTTTGGGACCATCCGCTGTCATCCGCGAGACGGTAGAAATAGAAACCACTGGGAAGATTTTCTGCATTGAAAGAGATGGAATGGGTCCCGGCCTGATAGTGTGTTTCCGATATGGGACGGTCCACCAGTTGTCCCAATGCGTTGTAAACGCTGAGTGTTATGCGGGATGATTCCTCAAGACGAAACGGAATAACGGTTACCGGATTGAACGGGTTGGGATAGTTGCCAAGCAGCTCCGTGCGCCCCGGCATGTCTGTCTCGCCCAGATTCCGCCGCTCATCCGCAGAAGTGGCATTGAGTGTGCCCGATAAATCAAACCGGGCATAAACAGGCCGGTGATCGGAAGTAGTGTTGCTGAAATCACTGATATAGTCGGGTACGTGGACCTTCTCGGATCCCTGCAGCCAGTAATCGTGAAGATGATGGTTGACCGTAATGTGGTCGATCATGCTGCCTGTTCGCGTCCCGCGTTTCCAGGACTCTGCCGCCAAACGGCTAAGCGGTTCGGTGACGATGGTGTAATCGGGATCATCCAGGAAGTTCTTGTAGGGAGAATCAAAGAAGGTTCCGCGGGTGGATCGGATCACATCGTCGTTGTA
>SKYY01000146.1 GCA_007127665.1 Balneolales bacterium
CAGATCGTTTTCAGATATTGCACCAATGAGGGCAATCTCACGCCTGAAGCGAATCCGAACGGATCAACGGCTAATATTGCCGGCATATGCAGCGGAAAGGGTAATGTGGTAGGCATGATGCCACACCCCGAACGTGCGGTGGAAGAGCAGCTCGGGTCGACGGACGGGCGTTTCTTCTTTGAGTCGGCACTGGCACAAATCACTTCCGCCTCATAGTCACGTCCGCCTCATAATCGCACACGCCTCATAATCGCACACGCCTCATAATCGCACTTGCCTCACAATCGCACCCGCCTCGTAACCCATCCACCCGTTTCATGACCCAGACAGAACGCCAGAAACTTCATTGCAAGGATCTTGTCAAGCGGTATAAAAAACGTACCGTTGTGAACAATGTGTCCATCTCCGTAAATCAGTCGGAGATTGTTGGTCTGCTGGGCCCAAACGGTGCCGGAAAAACAACCACCTTCTATATGGTAGTCGGGCTGATCCGGGCGGAAAAGGGTCGCATTTATCTTAACGATAAGGACATAACCACACTCCCCATGTACCGTCGCGCCCGGTACGGCATCGGATACCTCTCCCAGGAAGCCAGTGTCTTCCGGAATCTGACCGTGAGACAGAACCTGGAGTCCGTACTGGAATTCTACAATTTGAGCAAGGCGGAAAGAAGGGCACGGGCCGATGAGCTAATCGAGGAGTTCAATCTGCAAACCGTCGCCAACAACAAGGGGTTCAACCTCTCCGGCGGCGAGCGGCGGCGAACCGAAATCGCCAGGGCAATGGTCACAAAACCCAATTTCCTGCTCCTTGATGAACCGTTCGCCGGCGTTGACCCCATCGCTGTGGAAGATATCCAGCAGATTATCTCCGGCCTGCGCCAGAAAAATATCGGGATTCTGATAACCGACCATAACGTTCACGAAACCCTTGCCATCACCGACCGCGCCTACCTGATGTTTGAGGGACGTATTCTCAAAGAAGGGTCTTCTGACTTTTTGGCGGAGGATGATGAGGCAAGAAAACTGTATCTTGGCGAGCAGTTCCGGCTGGACCGGTACAATTACGAATCAGAAGAAAAAAAACAAAAATGACTGTAAAGGAAATTACCGTTCAGGAGCTCAAGAAAATTCAGGACGAAAACGAACCTGTTCTGTTAATCGATGTTCGTGAAAAATTTGAGAAAGACCTTGTGGATATCGGCGGGGATCTCATTCCTTTGGGACAGCTTTCAGACCGCCTGTCTGAAATTGAGTCACACAAGGAACAACCTGTCATCATTTACTGCCGCAGCGGCGCCAGAAGTGCGGAAGCCTGCCGGGTGCTCATGTCCCGCGGATTCAAGGATGTCAAAAACCTCAAAGGAGGTATCCTGAAATGGGCCGACGACATTGATACCAGCCTCCCAAAGTACTGATTGGATCCCAGCCTCCCAAAGTACTGATGGGCGCGGTTTCTGACACAAATCAGACGTACGCGGCAATCTGGTTCAACAGTTCTTCGTTGCTGTCGGTCCGCTTCAAAACCTGAAGCAAGCTGGCCATGGATTCCTTGGGTGACTTTTTCAGCAGGTAACGGCGTACCATATTGCGCTCTTCCAGCGAGTCGTCAATGAACTTGTCCTCGTTGCGCGTACCCGATGCGGCAATATTAATCGCAGGAAAAATGCGGTCATTTGCAATTTCACGGTCAAGGACCAGCTCCATGTTACCCGTACCCTTGAACTCCTCAAAAATCAGATCGTCCATCCGGGAATTCGTTTCCACCAGACAGGTGGCAATAATGGTAAGCGATCCGCCATTCTCAATTTTGCGGGCTGATCCAAAGATCTTCTTGGGGATGTCGAGCGCCCTGATATCGAGTCCGCCCGACATGGTGCGCCCGCCTCCGGCCTGAGCGGCGTTATAGGCGCGGCTCAAACGCGTGATCGAATCTATCAGCAGCACGGCATCCTTTCCCATTTCGGCTTTTCTTTTCACGTAGCCGAGTGCCAGTTCTGAAATGCGCGTATGGCTTTTGGTGGACTTATCATTGGAGGAGGCAAACACGCGACCGCGGGTGGTACGGATGAAATCGGTCACCTCTTCCGGACGCTCATCAACCAGCAACACGGCAAGTTCGATGTCAGGATGATAGTCATCAACAGAGCGGGCAATGTTCTTCAAAAGTACAGTTTTACCCGTTCGGGGCGGCGCCACGATCAGCGCCCTCTGCCCTTTCCCAACCGGTGCAATGAGATCAATGACACGCAGTTCAATCTCATCCGGGCTGCGCGAAAGCTTGATCTGATCTACGGGCATGATGGGAGTTTGCAAATCAAAGCGGGCAGCTTTGGCCCAAACCTCATAGGGCTCGCCATTGACCGTATGCACACTCACAAGCCGTTTGTTTCCTCTTTGATCCTGCTCAATCTCACCCTCAACCAGCAACCCGGGCTTAAGGTTGAAAAACCGGACCATATCCGGCACCACAAAAGGATCCTGCGGAGTTGCCGTGAACTCATGATCCAGCTTCCGTAAAAAACCTACTCCTTTTTCCGTAACCTCCATGATCCCGGAGTACTGACCTGCCGGCTTCACATGCTGGTTATCAAGAAAATTGGGCAGGCCGCCACCACGCTGCTGGCCACCGCTCTTCTTTCCTTTCGGACGACCTTTTTTGCCCTTTTTTTTGCGGTTGCGTGCTTTTTTATCCTGGGAATTACTCATTTTTTTGTTGTTTTTTATCTGATGACGGGGGTTTTCCAGACAGTCCGGATGCCACGGGGAGCTGTCTGAAAAACATGGAATTCCCCTTTGTCCTTGCCATACACACTTCGGGACGGAATATTTGTCTCAGAAAGGAGTTATTCCCGGATGGACGTATTGCTCAATCCGCTTTTTAATCAGCGGATCGTCGTCTCCTCCGCAATCCAGGAGTAACAATCTCTAAGGGAACCGTCTATACGGAGTCTTTCACCCGTATTCCAGTTCTGATAGAATTTTTCTTCTGCGGTTGGTGTAACCGGCTCGTAGATTCGGTACAGGCGATTCACTGTGGCACTGACACCGGAATTGCGCTGAATGGCCCTGTCAAGATAGTCCAGAACCAGCCAGTAAACGGCTTTGTCGATACGCGTCATGTCGCTTCCGGCGCAACGTGATACAGCCCCCGCATAAATCTGTGCTATGGTGATTTGCGGTTCCCCCCAGTTGGAGTCTTCGCTGGCAGCGCGGCGTGCATAACGTCGTGCCGCCTCGAGATCTCTGAGGCTCAGATAGTTATCGGCTATCCGCAATGAGGTTCGGGCCCTTGCCGTGCCTTGCTGGATTTCATGTGCCTCGGACAAATAGCGAATAGCCTGGCGATACTCGCCCTCATTTTCCGCTTTGTCGGCAAGGCGCGTTATATTGGTAACGCTGGGTTCCACTTCATACATTCGCTCCGCCATTCTTCTGGCCTCTGACCGGTCACCGACCCCCTGGTAAAGCTCGTAAAGCTCCTGCATCAATTCGATGTTGCCGGGGTCTTCCTGCAAACCTTCTGTCAGCAATTCAATACGCTCTTCCGGATCGGTAATCAGGTCATTTCTTGTCTGGGCAAAAAACTCCCGGGTGCTTTCATCAGCAAATGGTTCGGATTCGTTAATGATAGCAAAAGCATTCTCCCGGTCATTTTGCCTGGCATAGTTCTGTACTATGATCTGCACATAATATCCGCCACCCGATTCGGTCGCCCGTTTCGGATCCAGCCAGAACATCTCCTCATAACTATTGAGCGCCAGCTGGAAAGCATTCCGTATATGATCCGCATTGCTTTGATAGAACCTGCCGCGATTGAAATGCCAGCGATACTTGTCAATCTCCTCTTCGGTAAATAGCGCAAAAACCCTGTCAAACATTTGCAAAGCAGAGTCAAGGTAGGCCTCCCGCAAAGCAGGATCTTCCTGCTGGGTGGACATGTGTTCGTAAATGTCTATCATCCGGCGGAAGTTTCGCTCGGCCGGGTAGTTATCCGGATAATCTTCCATCTCTTTGGGATGCGCCTCAACCAACCAGCGCCCGTATATAAGAGCCTGCTCATATTGTTCGTTCCGGAAGTCTTCGGAAAAAAGAGACTGAACCTGAAGCGGTGTGTAACCGAAGGGCTGAGCGCCTGCAGCACTGGTGATAACCAGCGCTGTGATCAGAATAAGAATAGATTTTGCCATGATATAGATAGTTGGTCTGTTGCTGTTTTTACTGCAGACGACGTTGTACAAACATAAGCTCTGACAAGTTGAACGAAAGACTCAATCCAAAAACCCTTTCCGAAATCAGCCCGGCCGACTCCGTCCCACGGAATCCATACTCGGCATTGATATCAATTGAGGAGTTGGACCGCGAAGAAGGAATACTGATGCCGCCATGAATGGTAAAGGTTTCAATATCCTTGTCATTGAGTTTAAGGTTGCCTGTATCATATGATACGCCCAACCGGTATATAAGGTTCGAAAGAAAGCCGGAAGCATCCCGGCGGGCAGCGATGAACTGTCCGCCAAGTCCAAGCCTGATACGGTCTTTCAGGAACGCTTCTGAATCTCCCTGGAAATTGGAATAACCGCTCCAGTTCTGATAAAGCACATCACTTGTAAACTGTAAAAAAGGATTTGGGTTGTAAGAAAACCCGGCACTAGCCTCCATCGGATAGACGACCTGGCCGTCACCGTAGTCGGACGGCGGACGAATGGTCACGTCATTCAAATTAATCCGTGATTCAAGCTTTCGCTCTGAAACGAGATTGACCGGCAGGGATATCATTGCCCCAAGGGTAACCCGGTCATTTTGCCGGAATACATTTCGTTGCTGGAAATATAAACCAAAACGGTTCCCAAATCCATAATGCGATGTGGTTTCCCGCAGATTTGCAGGCCGATAGTCCGGATTATCAAAAAACACCGTCTGATCCCGGCGGATATTGCCGATCAGCAGCGACGGGGCATAACCGACAGAAAGGCTGCTGGTGAGCCGGTAACCTATACCAAGCTCCACCCTGTTGATACCACCGTTGCCCTTGCTTTCCGTGACGTAGTTCAACTCTTCGCCGGTGTGATTTTCATCCGGGGCCAGCAGAGACTCTCTCTGCGTGGTAAATCGGGACGATGTCAGCGGTGAAAGGGACAGATTGATACCAATGCGGTCTCTCCGGAGCGGCATAACCACCTGAAACGGGCCGGAATGAAACTGGGTGGACCGGTATTGCGTGTCACGCGAAGTGGCATCATAACTGGAAATCTCAAAGGCGCCGCTTGCGTTGGTGAATACCGCCCGTGACCAAATTGCCGGATTGGAAATGCCCGGTACTGTCGGGTCGTGAAGAGCAACACCATAGACCCCCATACCTTTTGCATATGACGCCCGGAAGTCATTGGGAGCACCCAGTGCAAAATGCGAATAGGCGGAGCCGCCCCTCCACACATCCTGGGCTTTGGCCGTTGAACTGATCCCGGCAAGCAAAATGACTAAGACCGGTATGGATTTGGCAAATCGTCTCATAGTTTCGTTGTGGGCTTGCTACTCTTTGGAGATACTGGTTATCAACAATTTTGGCTGCCTTCTCGGACTTTCCAGGCCGGAAAAAAGCGTCGGAAAAAGCCGGCCGTCATTTCCACCAACCACGGCATAGAGCCTGCGATCATCTCCACCATTTCGTAACTGATCATTGGCTAGATTGGTCAGGTTGATACGGAAGGAACTATCACCCGCTCTTCTTGTGGCCTGAAACCGGGGATCGGCAGCAATGGCAAAATCAATCTGATCCGGTCTCAGATAATAGATCAGCATTGTCTCGGATCTTGGCCGCTCAAAATCAGCCGGAACGCCTGTCTTCATGCGCACTGTGTCTTCGTAAATAACGAGTTCCACCCTTGAAAAATTGGTGGTTCCAAGGAACTCCTCTGTAAAATCGATGTCCAGTTCAAGCATACTGCCCCTGGTATTGAAAACCGGTTTGCTTGTGCCCAGGGCCTCTTCATCCGGCACCTCCTTCTCAAGGCTGATTGCCGATCTGCTTATATCCTTGCTGAGATCCCTCATGCCATCGCCCCCCTGAATAAGCAGTTTTGCCCGTGAAACCTCAATTGAGAACATTTTCTCAGTACCTTCTGCCGGAAGAATTGCAAGTCCGGGCATTTCGGCACGGTACAGAGAGTCGCGCAGATCCGAAACCCGCCTGTTGAAAATATCACGGTACCTGGCAGTCCATTCTTCATCCAGACGAACCGTTACCGAATCGGCACCGGTCAGGGTAAATTGACCGACCACCTTCCTGCTCATATCCGGATTTTTTGCAAGGGCCGGGATGGAATCATATCGCCAGGAAGAGCTTCTCCACGGACGAGCGATTTCCACCACTTCAAAATCACCCCTTGCCGATAGAGCGCCATATCTGTTACTGACATTCAAGCTGAGACGCGCGACCGCGTTTTCACCTATGGTGTCGACTTCGGCCTCCTTGGCGATGGATGGTTGCAGCAACGCCGTTGCCATCATTTCGCCAAATACAGGATCATCAACTCGTCCGGTAGTGACATAAGTACGATTACCACTGAAAGAGGGTGAGCTGACAACAGACAAACCGGAGATGGTCAGCGAATCCGAATGTACCATCACATCGTCCGGAGACAGATTGCCGCCAACTATCGGGGTGTCGTCACAAGAAGAGACAAGTCCAACTGCCAGGAGCAGCATCAAGGGAAGTGTCAGACGGTTCAGAATGCCGTCGAACGTATACATATAGCTTAATTCCAGAGGTTATTCCGTAATTTTTTTGTAGTAGTCAGCAAATTTGCTGGATACATCCTGAGGCGAGCCCTGGATCTTGTCAGGCGTTATGCCCAACGTGTCAAATGTTTCGTCCAGCTCCGAACCAAGTTCGTTTCCGGTCACAACATGGTCTGCGTATGACAAACCGGCCCGCAGAAAATCAACGCTTCCGTCAAACATCACTGAACTACGGTCAAACTCTTCCGGAAGGGACATCAAATCAAGGATACTCTCGTCAAATATGCCGTGATTCACAGCGCTGTGTACGTTGAAAACCACTTTGGTCTGCGAAAAATTGTCGTCATTCTTGTAAACCGACTTAAGCAGCACGGGGACAAACCCGGCCGCCCAATCGTGACAATGAATGACATCCGGCTTCCAGCCAAGCTTTTTAACGGTTTCCAATACACCCTTATTATAGAAGACAAGACGCTGGTCGTTGTCCGGAAAAAATGCTTCGGTTTTTGGATCTGTGAAGAGCCCTTTTCTCTTGAAATAGGTGTCATTATCCAGAAAATAGACCTGAAGTTTGGCGTTGGGGATGCTGGCCACTTTGATACGCATGCTTTCTTCCTGGCCGCCAACCCTTACCTTGATGCCTGCAAGGCGAATTACTTCGTGCAAACGATTTCTGCGGTCATTTATGGATCCGTACTTGGGCAGTAGCAAGCGGATCTCAAACCCTTTATCCTGAAGAGAAGCCGGCAGAAAACGGAGCAGGTCCGCCGTATGGGTCATGCGTGCGAAGGGTGATATTTCAGCAGCAGCGTAAAGAATTTTCATAATGGGTCAATTCACGTTTCCGGACTGTTGTTGTGGTTTAAAATGGGTCCGGCACCAAATCAGGGCCTATGACCCGCAAACCTCGGAAGAAAAGCGGTCATTTCAAATGAATACAGACACTTGGCTGCCTCCCATATCTGATTGCATCATATCCTGGAGGGCGACCGCGAAGGATAAACTGATAATATACGGAAATTTGGCCCGAACAGAAAACCATCAGGGTTCTTCTGTATCTATATCGGATAAATTCGAATCGGTTCTGACATCGTTTGGGTTCCGGTTGCTGATGGCGATGATATGCCGTATCCGATTTCGATCCAGTGCATTCAGCATGTCATCGGTGTACCGCCACATCCAGTTGTTTTCTGTTGTTCCGGGGAAGTTCATCCGGTGCTCACCATCCAGCTCCATGAAATCCTGCAGCGGAAAAATTGCCTGGTTTGCAACCGAGAGCATGCCGAGCCGGATGAGCTGCCAGCTCACATCCGATCCGTCAGACTGTGTATACTCGCGCAGATAGTTTTTTTCTTCTTCCGGTGCCTGGCGGTACCACCCAAGCGTGGTATCATTATCGTGGGTTCCGGAGTAGACAATGCAGTTGGAATCGTGGTAGTTATGCGGCAGGAACCCATTGCCCGGATCATCAAATGCAAACTGCAGCACCTTCATCCCCGGAAAACCGAAGGAATCACGCAGCTTGACCACACTTGGTGTAATTACGCCCAGATCTTCCGCAATGATCGGAAGTTTGCCAAGTTTCTTCTCAATGGCCTTGAACAGCTTCGCTCCCGGCCCCTTGACCCAGCGACCATTCTCTGCTGTCTTTTCATCGGCTTTGATCTCCCAAAAGGCATCAAAACCCCTGAAATGATCTACACGGATAGCATCAAACATGGTGAACATCTGGTTGAAACGGTCAATCCACCATTGGTAACCGTCTTTTTCCAGTTCTTTCCAGCGATAGAGCGGATTCCCCCACAACTGCCCGGTCTCACTGAAATAGTCCGGCGGGACTCCCGCAACCAACAACCGGTTGCCCGTTTCATCCACATCAAAAAACCTTTTGTTGGCCCAGACATCCGAACTGTTGTGGTCCACAAAAATCGGAATGTCGCCGATGATCCGGATACCTTTGCCATTGGCGTACCTTCGCAACGCCATCCACTGCTCAAAAAACTCGAATTGTACCCAGTACTGGGACTCTATTTGTTTTTTGAGTTTTTTCCTGGCACCGTCCAGAGCCTTTTTTTCACGGCGGGCCAGCTTTTCATCCCACTGGTTCCAGGGACGCTTATCATTTTCCAGGAGGCAGGAAACGAAGAGCACATAATCGTCAAGCCATACCTTGTTCTCTTTTTTGAACTCCCTGAACCGCTTCTGCTCTTCCCGGTCATTGCGTTCGTAAAAACGCTTGCAGGCAAGATTGAACAGCTCGTCTTTGATGGCGTAGGCCTTGTCATAGTCGACGCTGGTGCCCTGAGGAAGCCGGTGTCTGGCCAGCTCTTTTTCCTCAAGAAGACCTTTCTCCCTGAGCAGGTCAGGGCTGACGAGATAGGGGTTCCCCGCAAACGCCGAGTAGCTGGCGTAAGGTGAGTTGCCGAACCCGGTCGGGCCGAGCGGGAGAATCTGCCAGTTTCCCTGATTCGTATCTTCCAGATAGTCAATGAATTGATACGCCTTGCCACCCAGGTCTCCCATACCATAGTCCGAGGGAAAAGAAGTGGGGTGAACCAGGGTGCCGCTGGATCTGATAGCGTCCATATATAGAACAGATGATTTTATGTGGATTTGATGATAACCCCGGCCAACGGAGGTATATTTATCCGGACATGGGCCGGCTGGTTGTGAAATTCACCTTCCTCTGCAACCAGCTCAAGGTTGCCGAAGTTGCTTCCTCCGTAAAATTCCGAGTCACTGTTGAATACCGTTTTGTATCTGCCCGTTTTCGGCACACCTATAGTATAATCATAGTGTACCTGCGGAGTGAAATTGAAAATGCATATGACGGCATCATACTCTTTTTTACTTCTCCTGATAAAAGCGAGGATGCCATTGTCCGCATCTGAAAAATCGACCCATTGAAATCCGCTCCAGTCGAAGTCAATCTGGTGCAATGCCTTCTGCTCACTGTAAACCCGGTTAAGGTCCTTGATCAGCGTTTGAGTACCTTTGTGCCGTTCATAATTGAGCAACCCCCAGTCAATAGGTTTTTCATTGTCCCACTCACTCCATTGGGCCAGCTCCGCACCCATGAAAAGCAACTTCTTGCCCGGATGGCAGAACATGTAAGTGTAAAGCAGCCTGAGATTGGCGAACTTCTGCCAGTCATCTCCCGGCATCTTCGAGATCAGCGACCGCTTCATGTGTACCACTTCGTCGTGCGAGAGCGGCAGCAGGAAGTTCTCCGTGAAAGCGTAGATCATCGAAAACGTAAGCTGATTATGATGATACTTGCGGAAGAGGGGATCTATAGCCATGTATTTCAGCGTGTCATTCATCCATCCCATATTCCACTTGTAATCAAAACCGAGACCGCCAACATACGTCGGCCGTGAAACCATGGGCCATGAAGTGGACTCCTCCGCCATCGTCACAATCCCTTCAAACTCCTCATTGATCACCACATTAAAGCGTTTCAGGAAATCAATGGCCTCGATATTCTCCCTTCCTCCAAACCTGTTGGGGACCCATTCACCCTCTTCCCGTGAGTAGTCCAGATAAAGCATGGAGGCAACAGCATCTACACGTAATCCGTCAATGTGATATTTATCACACCAGTAGACGGCGTTGGAGATCAGGAAATTCTGGACTTCCGTGCGTCCGAAGTTGAAAATCAGCGTGCCCCAGTCGCGATGTTCTCCCTGACGGGGATCGGAGTGTTCGTAGAGCGCCGTTCCGTCAAACAGACGCAAGCCATGGTCATCCTTGCCGAAATGAGCCGGTACCCAGTCCACGATCACGCCGATGCCGGCCTGATGGCACCGGTCCACAAAGTACATCAGGTCTTCGGGCGGACCAAAACGGGAGGTTGGTGCAAAATATCCCGTTATCTGATACCCCCATGAGGGGTCGTAAGGGTGCTCGGCAATGG
>SKYY01000112.1 GCA_007127665.1 Balneolales bacterium
ATCTGTCTGCTGATTTGATCAGAAGGATAATTCTTTACCTGAAGATCAGGATGGGTGCGCCTGACAGTATTGCTGAGGAATGTGCCTATCAGGCATTCTCAGATGTCTTCGAAATGATACGTAATGACAGGATTTCAGACAGAAAGTCGATTTTTAAATATTTCCTTACTGCTTCCAGGAATGAGTATCTCAAATTCAAGAAAATTGAACAAAGGACGGATCTAGATCCGTCCTATTCAGAAAACTTTCTGCCAGAGCCCGCTCAGCAACTTCAAAAACTGATTGATGAAGAGCGGCAAAGCCTCTTAAAAAAGTGCATTCAGAAATTATCAGAGGAGAACCGAAGATTTATCCTCACTTTTTTTTCTTCTTCCTCAATAAACCTCTTGGAAGTTTCAAAAAAGTTCAACTTCTCCTATGCAAAAACACGAACTCTCAAGACCAGAATCATGCAGGAGCTACAGAAGTGCGTGGAAAAAAGCAAATAATTACAACTTTTTTCAAATTCGTTGCGAATCTTAAAGGAAAAAGTTATAATCACTACAGGCATCATTTTTCAGTTATTCTACTCCTATAGAGCCGGAACCTGATCAATTGAATGCTCTGGGAAGCAATTTTTTAAAAACTAAGGAGTTTCAGAAGTTATGTCAGAAGAAAGAGAATCCGGTGTCGTAAAGTGGTTCAACGGTGCCAAAGGTTATGGTTTTATCAGCCGTGAAAGCGGCGAAGATTTATTTGTCCATTTCAGCGAAATTCAATCGGAAGGATACCGGGTATTGAATGAGGGTGAAAAAGTTGAATTTACTGTCGCTGAAAGTGAAAAAGGCCTGCAAGCCAAAGAAGTGGTAAAAGTGTAACGCCTGTAAAGGTCTCTTTTACCCTGCTTTTTTACTTTGACTCTGATAAAGCATCGGCGTTTATAATACTGTAACCGCATGTAGTCTCTATTCTATGGACTACGTGCCCTGGTTCGGTTCTGTACCTTGGGTATAGTTTCAAAACTATGCCTCTATGGGCTGATATGCCTTTTATCGAATAAAAGTAACTTCAGTCCACTCCCAATACGCAGACGGTTTACTCTCCGAAGGCTGCATCTCGAAGCACTTCCTGATTTTGTATGATTTATACCATAGCTGGCATAGGACTCTTGTTTCTTTTATTTGTTGCTGTTCTTCTTTTTAGAACAATGAGATATACCAGGCATCATGGAGAGAAAAACAGATTGCTTCCCGAGGATTTAGATATCGATGAAGCCGCCGAACGCCTGAGTGAAGCGATTAGCTATGAGACAATCTCTTCACAAACCCCGAATGATTTCAACAAAGACGCTTTTCTTCAGATGCACCGCTTTTTTGAGAGTGCATTCCCCCACATTCATCTGAAACTCAAAAAAGAAATTGTTAATCAATACAGCCTGCTCTATACATGGACCGGAAAAAAACCGGAATTGAAACCGGTAATGTATACTTGCCACATTGATGTTGTCCCCATCGAACCCGGAACAGAAAAAGACTGGAAGCATCCGCCTTTTGAGGGTAGAATTGCGGAAGGGTACATCTGGGGCAGGGGAGCAATGGATGTTCAGGGTGGCGTACTGGCAATTATGGAGGCTGTAGAGCATCTTATTCAAGCGGGATTCGAACCTGAACGCACCATATATCTTGGATTTGGACACGATGAGGAAATTGACGGACATAAAGGAGCATATGCTATTGGCAAGCTTCTGGAAAACAGGAATGTGGAACTTGAATTCCTTTTGGATGAAGGTACTCCTATTGTTCATGATCTGCTTCCGGATATTCCCAATCCGGTAGCCCTGGTGGCCGTGGCTGAAAAAGGATACCTGAGCCTTGAACTGTCAACAATTGCTGAAGGTGGACACTCATCGGTTCCTCAAGGACTTACCTCAATAGCAGTGCTCAGCGAGGCGATTCACAAACTGGAAAACAATCCCATCAAGGGAAAGGTAGATGGACTTGTCAAACGAACAATGGAGGCGATAGGCCCACAAATGCCCCTCCCTTACCGGGTCGTAATGGCTAATTTGTGGCTTTTCGGAGGATTGGTAAAACGTGAACTCAGCCGCATGCCGGCAACCAAAGCGGCAATGAGTACGACCATAGCAACTACCATTTTTGAATCGGGAATTAAAGAGAACGTACTTCCAACTCAGGCACGGGCCATCGTGAATTTCAGGATCCATCCAAACGATACCATAGAAAGCGTCAAGGAGCATGTTGAAAATGCAATAAACGACCCGAGAGTGGAAATCAGGGAATTAGATGGCTCTATAAATCCTTCAAATGTTTCTGACCTGGACCAGCCAGCCTATAAAATGCTCAGAAAAACCATAAAAAAAGTGTTTCCGGAAGTGGTTGTGGCTCCAACTCTTATGGTAGGTGCCACCGATGCCCGCCACTATTCAGGCCTGACCTCTAATATCTACAGGTTTATTCCCCTCAGAGCCGATGAAAGTGACCTGGACCGTGTTCACGGAACGAATGAACGGTTGTCCAAACATAACTACCATGAGATGATATTCTTTTACTCACAACTGATAAAGCGATCTGCCGCTTCACTCGAAAAGTTTAGCTGATCTCATGCGTGTACTCTATATTTTCCCTCATCCCGATGATGAATCTTTCGGACCGGCACCTGCCATAGCTTCTCAGATACGGCAAGGCCACGAGGTCTTTCTTCTGACATATACGCGCGGAGGCGCGACGAAGGTTCGGCATACGTATAGATACAACATTGAACAGATGGGGAATGTACGGTTCGGCGAAATGCTTGATGTGGCAAAAGTACTCAGCCTTACAGGTATGACCGTACTTGATTTGCCTGACAGTGGCCTCAAGGAATTGAATCCCATCGAAATGGAGGACATTACGGAACAGCATATACGTTCTGTTGAGCCTGATGTGCTTGTCACATATGCCGTCCACGGTATCAGTGGATTCCACGACCATCTGGTGACACACGCCATTGTGAAAAGAGTCTTCTGCAAGTTACGCACAGAGTGGATAAAAGCACCAAAAAGACTCGCTCTCTTCACCCTGGCGCCCACAGATATGGAAGAAGGTAAATTCAAATTGCACACTTCAACAGATTCGGAAATTGACTGTGCGGTTCCCGTCTCAGTTGAAGATATTCAAAAAGCAGCGGAAGCTCTTGACTGCTACAAGACCTATCAGAAAGTCATCAGGGACGCAAAAGTGCTTGAGAGGACTGGTGACACCGTTTATTTTGAGTTTTTTCAGGAAGATTACAATCCGCACGTAAACTCGATTTTTTACGCACTCCCTGAAGAGTGACAGCCACCCCGCTTTCGCTAACGGTTAGTTTCACCGGGCAGGAGGGAAACAAGTGTTTCTCCGTCATGATGGGAGATGCCGACATACCAGTTGTCGTCCCATCTCCATGAAACAATATCCCTCTCATGAATGCGCTGGATATGATAATCTGAATCCCTGATGCAGTACGCCTTGGCTTCAGCGCTTCTGGAAAGATATTTTTTCATGTCGGGTATGTGAAATGCGAATATATATATGATGTCGTTGTCATCGACCTTGTACTCAAAAAGCGGGGTATGATAGTCAGGAAGCAGCTCGGATTGTACAACGCCGGCCAGTTCGATGTTCTGAAGCTCCGGAATGGCATAGTCATTTTGAAACATACTTACAATTTCGACGCGGAGATCCGCTTCTGTTCCGGACGCCAAATCAGGTTCAATAAGCTGTCCGCCGTGCTGGACAAAGAACTGATAAACATGTGATTCCACCGCAGGAAGGGCCGTGGAATCCGCCTGCAAGTTTGCACTATATTCAGAAAAAATGTTGAATAAATAGACGAACAGGGTAAAAAGGATAAGTGCCGCCAAACCCAGGGATATCTTGATAAATGAGCTGGGTTGTTTCCGGCGCTGCTCTTCCATTGGTGCAGACCTTGAGTCGTGTTCCGTCCCAAACCCGAATCCTTGCTTTGCATAAATATCACTACCTGAATCAAGTTCGGCCCCGGCATTGCTTTCACTGCCGATGGAGGCAATGGTTTGGATAATCTTCTCTCTCAAATCATCAGGAGCAGGATTAAACTCGCATTTTTGCTTGACGAGCTGCTTCAGCCATATTTCTTCTTCATAATATTGCTTTACAGCCGGATTTTTCTCCAAAAATGCAAAGAAAGTTTCTATCTCCGCTTCTGATGCCTCCCCGTCTGCTACCGGAGTGACCATCTGATATGCTTCTTCTAAACTGAGCTCTTTAGCCATTGCTGGTGAGTGGCATATGTGTTTGCCTGACGGCAAATGTGTACATTATCAATTTTGGAAGAACCTTGTGCCTTCTCACAAAGTTCCATATTTGTTTGCGGATTTATCACTTAATCTGAAAATTTGTACCTTATTGCCCGGTTGTGTCATTTTCTACCGAATCAGTCACTTTTTAAGATTTTTTTTAACTGCCCCATCCCATGATTGTAACAGGCATAAAAACGACTCCCTTCCTTTTTTTTATTGTAATCTTGCTGGTTGGATCTCCTTCCCGCTCGCAGGTCATAAATGTAGAGACCCACAGAGTGGAAGTTGATACATTGCAGAAAGTTTCAGGTGGGTTTGGAGCTGGTCTGGATATATCCAAGAACACTTCACAGATCTTACGCTTGAGAAACTCAGCGGATCTGAGATACATCACGAGAAAGCATGAGTTTCTTGTTTTGGGAAGAAATAACTTTTTGCGCGTGGAAGGCAGCAATGTGCTTAATGACGGTTTCATCCATCTGAGAACGGTCTTGAATCGAAATAGCAGTATCGCTCCGGAACTCTTTGTTCAGGCACAGTATAATCTTGATTGGGGTATGAAAAGAAGGGGACTGATTGGATCGGCAATGCGTATCCGCTTTGTTCAGACAGAGCATATTATGGCTTTTGCAAGCACAGGCCTCATGATTGAAAACGAAATCTGGCAGGACGTTGACAAATCCATGAGAGACGAAAGGACCCTGCTCAAGTCTACTACCAGTATAAACGTAAGAGGCAGCATTACCGAAAATCTGGATATTGCGGCAATAAGCTACTATCAGGCCCGCCCGGATAAATTCTTCAAACCGCGTTTTACCTCAGATTGGCAGCTAAGATTCCGAATCTCTGAAAACCTGCGTTTTGTTTTTCAATTCGTCAGTACTTATGACTCCGATCCGCCCTTCAGTTCATCTGATTTCATTTATCAACTTAGTAACATGATAGAAGTCAGGTTTTAAACGTTACTGTCAGATCCGATGTTTAAATGAATCCCTTTTACAAACACCGATAAACTGATCAGCACCGGTAAAAAGCCCATGACCCGCAAAAATATGTAAGAAACCTCTCTTGCGAAGCATCTGGCTATACAGCGTGTCACAATATCCATAACCGGAGCGACCGTTTTTCACATACCCCATGAACCCCAAAAAAACAACACATGCCTTTACGAATAGTTATACTGCTGCTTGTATCTACACTTGCTATTTCCTGCTCCTCAGACAGTGATGCGTCAGAGAGCCAGGCAACTGAACCGGAACAAGATTTCTGGGTCAGCCTGGAAGAGGCGCAGCACCAGGCCCTGGACAAAGGCAGGTACATTCTGTTGGATGTGTATACAGAGTGGTGCGGTTTCTGTCGCCGTATGATCCGGGAAACCTATGCCGACAAAAGGGTGCAGGAGGCTCTTGATCAGTACTTCTATCCTGTTCGGATTGATGCCGAGTCTTCACGCACGGTTGCATTTCAGGGCGAGTCGTATACAATGCAGGACCTTGCTCTTGCATTTGGGGTGCAATCCTTCCCAACTACGATCTTTCTGAATCCCCAAGGTGAACCTGTTGCGCTTCAGCCAGGTTTCATAGAGGCGGAAAGATTTCACAAAATGCTCTCTTTCGTAGGTAGTGAGAGTTATCGCAACCAGACATTTCAGCAGTATTCCCAAAACAACTGATAACTTTTTTGCAACGCAACGCACCAATGATCCCGACAACCCTATCCCGTTCCCGGTTTCTGACACTCGGTTTACTACTGGCCATTTTGTCACTTTCCGTAACGCAATCTCCGGCCCAGCTTCGGGGAAGCTCGGAAAAAGTGAACGTCGAAACATTTCTTTCGGTCGAAGCAGTGCCGGCAGGTGAGTCTTTTAAAGCTGCTGTTGTTCTTGATATTGCGGACACGTGGCATATCAATGCCCACAAGCCGACTCTTGATTACCTGATCGGTACGCAGGTAACCATGGATCCCAAGGACGGTTTCATCATCGCTGATATCCGGTATCCGGAACCGGATGTGTATGAGTTTGCATTTGCCGGCGGCGAAGCCCTGCTTGTTTACAGCGGCAAGGTGCCCGTCTACCTCGACATCCGCGCATCATCAAATCTTCAGCCGGGTACCTATGAAATGACCGGATCAGCAAGGGTACAGGCCTGCGACGATATGAATTGCCTCGCACCATCCAATCTGCCGGTCAGCATTCTGATTGATGTGGCTGAAATGGGAACGGAAGTGCGGGCCGTCCACCAGGATGTATTTGCAGACTACGACCAGGGAATGACCGCCGCAGATATGACCATTCAACCCGGTTCTGCCAATGAAATCGAGGCCATGTTCCGGGAGCGTGGGTTGCTGCTGGCCTTTCTGGCACTGTTCTTCATCGGGCTGGCCCTGAACCTGACTCCGTGCGTCTATCCCATGCTCTCCGTTACGGTATCCATATTCGGCGGACAGAATGACCCCAACATGCTCAGGGTTTTCTCCAAAGCGCTTATCTATGTTCTGGGAATTGCAACCATGTACAGTGTTCTGGGAGTCCTCGCTTCATTCAGCGGTGAATTGTTCGGTGCATGGCTGCAGCACCCCTGGGTGCTCGGCGGCATTGGTCTGCTGCTTTTTGCACTGGCACTCAGCATGTTCGGCCTCTATGAAATTCAGGTGCCATACTGGATGGCATCACGTATCGGCACAGGTACATCAACGGGGTTTATCGGCGTCTACTTCTCGGGCCTGGTAGTCGGGATATTCGCCGCTCCGTGCATCGGACCTCCCATTATCGCCCTCCTGGCTTTTATCGGGGCGCAGGGTGATCCGGTATTCGGATTCTGGTCCTTTTTCGTGCTTTCAATGGGACTCGGACTGCCATACCTGATTCTCGGTACATTCTCGGGGCTCCTGCCAAAGCTTCCCAGATCGGGGGTCTGGATGGTCTGGGTTAAAAAAGTCTTTGGTGTTGTACTGATTGCACTGGCATTGTTCTACCTGTCGATGCCTTTTATCTCTGTCAGCGATGCCTACTGGGTTATTCCCATCAGTTTTATTATCGGCGGGGTTTACCTCGGGTTTCTTGAGCCATCAGGACGCGGCACACCGGTTTTCTCAAAAGTCAAAATGGCATTTGGAGCTATCGCCATCATCATCGGCGTCATATTCATTATGAACCTTCAGAAAGAGGGAATGCAGTGGGAGCCTTTTGCGGATGAAAAACTTGCGCAGGCCCGGAATGAGGGCAGACCCGTAGTGCTGGACTTCTACGCCGATTGGTGCATTCCCTGCCTGGAGCTCGAACGGATCACTTTTACCGACTCCCGTGTCATCGAGGCAACCGACCATATGGTTCGATTGAAAGTGGATTTAACCCACTTTGATTCGCCTGAATCGGAAGAAATCCGGCGCCGGTACAGTGTGGCCGGAGTGCCTACAATCGTTTTTCTGGACGAAGACGGCAACGAAGTGACAGCAGCACGCGTCATGGGCTTTGTCGGCCCCGACGAATTCCTCCGCCGGATTGACCACCTGAACTGAAACATCAGTCATCGCGGTCTCCGGAACTTGTCCCAGGGGAACTCTTCTGGCAGCCCTGCAGTAAATTGCATGGATTCCCGCCGGGTTGGATGTTCGAACGCTATCTTGTGGCACATGAGAGCAAGGTGACGGGTCTGGCTGACTTTTGAACCGTACTTGTTGTCGCCGGCAATGGGCGTGCCTTCGGCTGCAAGCTGAGCACGGATCTGGTGGAAACGCCCGGTTTTCAAGTCAATTTTAACCAGTGAATGCTCTCCCTGTGTCTCAAGATGCGTTACGTCAAGCACAGCCAGTCTGCTGCCCCGGGGTCCTCCTGGTCCCGGTTTCCCCGAACTTCCAACCGGTTCAGCTTGACCGGACGTGACAACAGCCATGTTTCGGGATGCATCCTTTTCAAGATGATGGATCAGCTCCCTGTTTTTAATGTTTTTTCCCACAACCACGGCAAGGTACTCCTTCTTGAAGGTCCGCTTTCTGATCTGTTCAGAGAGCCGGGAGGCGGCTTTGGAAGTCCTTGCCAATACCATCACCCCCCGGGTTGGCCGATCCAGGCGTTGCACCAGACCAAGAAAGACCTCTCCGGGTTTCCGGTACCTGTCTTTCAGCCATTGTTTCAGAAGGGACTGCAGGTCATGGTCGCCTGTCCGATCTCGCTGTGAGAGCATGTTTGCCGGTTTGCAGACAACCAGCAAGTGATTATCCTCATAAATGATGTCGATATTTCTGTACCTTTCCGTGATGGGAAAACTCCGTATTTTATCACAATTTTTCAGGGACTCCGACATTACGAAAATGATGCCCGGAGTCAAGATACGCTACCTGCAGGATAATCTGAAGATGTATAAAGAAGTATAAAGATCCATAAAGATCAATAAGGATCTGTAATGACAGAGGTACTCAAACAGAAACTGGATTCTCTTACTCCGCAACCCGGTGTTTATCAGTTCAAGGATGCCGGGGGGGAGGTGCTGTACGTCGGCAAGGCGAAGCGGTTGAACCAGCGTGTGCGATCCTACTTCCAGAATACTTCCGGCCACACCGGGAAAATCCAGGCGCTGGTAAAGAAAATTGCCGATGTCGAAATTATCATCACCGATTCGGAGGCAGAAGCCCTCATCCTGGAAAACAACCTCATTAAAAAATACCGTCCCCGGTACAACATTCTCTATCGGGATGACAAATCGTATCCATATATCTGCGTGACGGCAGAGGAAAGACCGAGAGTGTTTCCCACCCGAACCATAGTCCGGGACGGTAGCCGTTATTTTGGTCCGTATGACCACGTCGGCAAAATGAAGCTTATGCTGGAAACCATACGCAAGACGTTTCAGTTGTGTACCTGCGCATGCTCATCCCGCATGAAAGACCGCAGCAAAGGCTTGCCGAAATGGGGCCGCTGTTTTGAGGACTATTTTGAGAACTGTTCCGGTGACTTGCACATTGAAGAGTACCGGGCAAGGCTGGACCAGGTGATACGCCTGCTCAACGGACGTACCAAAGAGCTTATCAGAGACCTGAAGCTTGAAATGGAACATCTTTCGGAGGCACTTCAGTTTGAACAGGCGGCCAATGTCAGGGATGGAATGCTGGCGCTCAAAAGATTCAGCGAAAAAATGAAGATGGTCACGCCGGATGGCCTTGACCGGGATGTCTTTGCCCTGGATACGGACTGGGATGAAAATATAGCATGTGGCGTGCTCCTGCAGCTCCGCGAAGGCAAGCTGGTCGGAAAATATCACCGCTACCTTAAAAATATTGAAGGCCGTACGGAAGGCATGCTCCTTCAGGCGTTTCTGGAGGATTATTACACTGGCGAACTGTCCGGAGTGATACCCGATGAGGTCTGCTGCAGCCACGAACTGCATGATGATGAGCCGCTTTTTGAATACCTTTGGCAGAAAAAAGGGAAAAAGGTTCCGATAACTATTCCACAGAGAGGCGAAAAAGCGCAAATTGTGCAGATGGCCGGCTCAAATGCCAGGATGCTGCTGAAGGAATGGCTTTTGGAAAAAATCAAAGCCGATCAGGGACGCGTCCCCCATTCGGTTCAGGCACTGAAACGGGACCTTAACCTGCAGCGAATGCCGCGCCGCATAGAGTGTTTCGACATATCCAACTTTCAGGGTGCCTTTACCGTGGCTTCTCTGGTATGCTTTGTTGACGGTCAGCCCAGAAAGAGCAGCTACAAACGGTTTCATGTTCGCGGTGTGGACGGTCCTGACGACTTTGCATCCATGAGAGAGGTCATCGGCAGGCATTATCGAAGGGTAAAAAAGGAGAAACGGCAGATTCCAGACCTGATAGTGGTGGACGGAGGAAAGGGACAGCTGTCGAGTGCCGTCAGTGCGCTGCAGGAAGCAGGATTGGGATCTGATATACCGGTAATCGGGCTGGCAAAACGCCTGGAAGAGGTTTTCCTCCCGGGCTCACGCGACCCTGTCATGATCCCCAAAGTTTCCTCAAGCCTGAAGTTGCTGCAGAGAATTCGTGATGAAGCCCACCGGTTTGCCATTCAATTCCACAGGGATGTGCGCAGCAGAAAAACTTTTCGGTCCGAACTGGAAGAGATACCGGGCATCGGTAAAAAGACGGCCGATAAGCTCTTGAGGGAATATGGATCGATACTGGAAATTATGCAGCAGGAAATCCCTGAGCTCAAAAAGATCACGGGTCAAAAAGCAGCAGAAGCCGTGCATGCACATTTCCGAAAAAAGGATAGGAGGTAAGCACATTGCTCCAAAAAGGAGAACCGGTGAGTAAGTTGGTGAGTGCTTTTTTTAAG
>SKYY01000063.1 GCA_007127665.1 Balneolales bacterium
ATCCCGAAGAAGAACAACGGCTCATGGATCCGGAGTACAACCGGCTTGAGGCGGAGGCTTATGTCATGGCCCTGGAGGATTTTTTCTATCAGCGCCGTCCCGAAATCCTTGAAGCATACAGCAAGGTGCAGCTTCCCCCGTTTGCCGTTTTTCAGGAAGCCGAGCGGATGGCCGACGAGGCCTTGCTCTGGAAACAGGACTACCGCGAGGGCAAGCGCCTGATGGAGTACGATGCGGACCTGGAGAAGGCGCTGGAACTTCTGACGCGATCGGTTCGTTCATTTCCGGATTCCTGGGTGGCCGGAAGGGCGCATGACGCCCGGGCCGCTATCATGGAGCGCCTCGGCAGAAAAGAGGAAGCCGATACAATACGCCGGCGTATCGCCGAGTTTTATGTAGTACCGTGAGGCATCCCTTGCTGATGGCGGCTGCAGCCAGGGATTCGATAGCACAACCGGAAAGTTGCCTCCGTAAAAATTCTACTTTTTTTGTTATTTTACATGATGAGCAAAAAACCAAAAACACAGCACATGAATAAGAGATTTGCACTCTGGGGCGGACTCGCTCTGGCAATGGCCGTTGTTGCCTTTGCCATGGTCCGGTTCGCAAGCGAAGACCCCTCCGTCCCGCAGGCCGAACCCGCCGTCGCCAATTCTGATACCGGCATAACGGTAAACAGCGTCGACAGGGATGCCGCCGACATACTCGCCCCAAGGGAGAGAGACTGGCAAAAAGGGAATCCCGATGCCGGTGTGGTTGTCGTCAAGTACAGTGACTTCCAGTGTCCGGCTTGCCGGTTTTACGCATCCATGGATGACCAGCTGAGCCAGGAGCTCGCAGAAGACGCGCTGTTTATCTATCGTCATTTTCCATTGCGGAACTTCCAGTATTCCCGACTTGCTGCCAGGTTTTCCGAGGCGGCAGGACGACAGGGACAATTCTGGGAAATGCATGATCTCATTTTCATCAACCAGCAGCGATGGTCGCGCGGTGATGCGGAATCAATCTTCCGGGTTTTCGCCGAATCACTGGAGCTGGATATGGAACAGCTGGAGCGTGACCTTGAGGATCCCGAGCTCATGGAGCGGATTGAATCGGACTATCGTGACGGGCAGCGCCTTGGGGTTCGCGCGGTCCCGACCATTTACATCAATGGCGTACATGCCCAGGGCATCAACTCCCTGGAGGCCTATCGCGACCTGATCCTCTCCAAGTAATAATACTTGTTTCTGTTACGGAGCGCGCGTGACAAGCTGCTTTGGCACAGTGTTGCTGCCATGCCGCCAGGCGCATCCACCCGGAAAATATTCAAGACGGTAAATATTTAACATGGTGATCATTAGCATTTTGCAAATCAGTCTGTTATAAAAGGACATGTCACAGCCCTCATCACCCCTGAAATGGGTTATCGCATTTATCGTAATTGCCTTCATCGGATTCGCCGATGCCATGTACCTTACGGCGTCACATTATGTCGGTGCGCTGCCCACATGCACCATCGTGGCCGGGTGCGACGAAGTGGCGCTCAGTGAGTATTCCACCATCGGTCCCGTCCCCGTGGCCCTGCTCGGCGTACTGTTCTACGCTGTCATGCTGGTGGCCGCTTTCATCTGGGTGGATGTGCGCAAAGCCACGGCGCTGCGTTATCTGCCATTTCTCACCGTCCCCGCCTTCCTGTTTTCAGCATGGCTGGTATATCTGATGATCTTTGTCATCGAAGCCATATGTGTCTACTGCTTTGTTTCTGCCGGCACAACCACCCTTCTCATGCTGATATCACTGTATCTGCGTCGCCTGGTCTGAAATCACGGAACGGGGCGGTATCGGTATGATATTTCTGGCAAAAGTCACTATTCATGCCTATATTTCAGTGTTGAACAACCAAACAGGTTGGGGGTGCTTGTACGCACGGGCTGAGATCATACCCCGATCACCTGAACCGGGTAATACCGGCGTAGGGAAACCTTACCGATCCAGGAAAACGCTACATATCGACTGATGGCGTCCAAAAACAGATCGGAAACAGCTCATCTGATGTACAGCGCCTTCAAATTGAAGAATCAAAAAATTTGGAGGAGCTATGAAATCCTTACTCATAATCTTTTTTGCATTTCTGCTGGCTTCAGGCCTTACTGAGGCGACGGCGCAGAGCATAACCGGTGTCGTCCGCGATGCCCAGACCAGGGAGCCGCTGCCCGGCGCCACCATCATCCAGGTGGGGACCGAACACGGAACCACTTCGGATGTGAACGGCATGTTTGAACTTCGCCTCATCGACCGCACGCCTGCTGAGGTGGAATTCCGTTTCCTGGGGTACGAACCGCACCGGATGCGCGTGAACTGGAGCGGCGAACGACAGCAGAATGTCAGCCTCATACCGACCACCATAGTCAGCGAAGATGTACTGGTGGAGGCCTTCCGGGTGGATGAGCGGAGCCCGGTAACCTATACCAATGTCACTCGGGAAGATATCGAGCAACGAAATTTCGGTCAGGATATACCGGTGCTGCTGGAGATGAGTCCATCCGTGATCAGCAGTTCCGATGCCGGGGCAGGTATCGGATACACCGGTCTGCGCATCCGCGGGGTAGATCCGCAACGAATTAACGTCACTGTCAACGGTATTCCGTTGAACGACTCGGAGTCGCACGGGGTCTTCTGGGTGAACATGCCTGATTTCGCATCCTCCCTGGACCAGGTACAGATCCAGC
>SKYY01000076.1 GCA_007127665.1 Balneolales bacterium
TCCGCCAGCGGCGGCGGGGTGAAGGTTCCGGTGCGCGCTTCATAATCGGCCAGGAACCGCTCCATCTTGCCGATGGCCAGCGGCTCAAGTTTCTTCCCGACAATACAGCTGTTTTCGCAGAGGTTTTCCTGCGGACAGACGCGTCCGCATATCGCCGGCAGGTAGTTCGACTCCCTGATTTTCCGGATGGCGCCCGCGTAATCGCCCTGATAAAGCAGCTGGATGAATGCGGGGATGTCCACGTTGACCGGACATGCTTTCATGCATACCGGATCGTTGCATTCCAGGCACCGGTTTGCCTCTGCGATGGCCTTGTCGATATCAAAACCGTTGGAAACCTCGCAGAAATTGGTGATGCGTTCCGTCGGATCCTGTTCGTTGGGCAGGTGCCGCGGTATTTTCATCCGCTCCTTCGGCTTCAGCGCTATGACCTTCTGGCGTCTGGGCGCTTTTGTATCCGACGATCTTGCATCCTTCGCTTTTGCGTCCTTCGCTTTTGCATCCGGCGCTATGACATCCTTCGCCTTTCCATCTGGCACATTTGTATCCTGCGCCTTTTTATCTGCCTCTTTTCTTTGCTGACCGTTGCCGCTCATAGGTGTTTGCAATCCGTTGTTTCTGTTCTGTTCTTCCAGGTGCTGAACGCTTCCTGCTCCGGACCCGTGTAGGTCCGGTTGCGTGCAATAAGTTCGTCAAAATTGACTTCGTGGGCATCAAATTCCGGTCCGTCCACGCAGGCGAATTTCATTTCATTGCCCACGGTCACCCGGCAGGCGCCGCACATACCGGTACCATCCATCATGATCGGGTTCAGGCTGACCCATGTCTGGATTCCCGGCTCGCGGGTCACATTGGCCACAGCCCGCATCATGGGCAGCGGCCCTATGGCGTACACGGCATCGGGCTTGCCCTGCCCGGCAATGATCTCCTGCAACGCATCCGTTACGAATCCCTTTTTGCCGTGCGACCCGTCGTCGGTAGTCACAATGAGTTCGTCCGAAACGGCAGCCATCTCATCCTCCAGGATCACCAGTTCCCTGTTGCGTGCCCCGATGATACTGACGACCCGGTTTCCCGCTTCCTTGAGCGCTTTGGCTATCGGATAGATCACAGCCGTTCCCACACCGCCGCCGATACAGACCACCGTCCCGAAATCCGAAACCGGAGTGGGCTCGCCGAGCGGACCAACCACATCCATCAGGTATTCGCCTTCCTTCATTTCATTGATGATGTGCGTGGTCTTGCCAATGGCCTGGACAATGATCACGATGGTGCCCTTGTCCGGGTCGGAATCCACAATGGTGAGCGGTATCCGTTCGCCGGTCGGCGTGGCACGCACAATGACGAAATTGCCCGCTTTTCGTTTTCTGGCGATCAGGGGCGCATCCACCGTGAGCTTGGTTACGGTCGGCGCCAGGGTTTCGGTTTGAATAATACGGTACACGGAATTGCTCCTTTCTTTTGGATGTCACAGCTGCAACAGGACTTTCGGGTCTCCACGAACTTTCAGGCCGTGATTAAACGAAGTGAATATGGCAGCCTGCGGTTGACACACAGGGGCAGGATTACATCCTGCCATGAGAGATCATTCTAACCTTTTGAATCTGATTTGATTAATACGGAGGATATTGAAACCGATAAAATAGTTGCAATTACCAGCTGATGTCTTTTTTGGGCTGCCCGGAAAACCCGCAAAAACGTGACAGCCACACATAATACTGTATAAGTAATTAACTATAGTGATTATCTGTGTTTATTACAACCTGTCAGTCCTGTAACTTGTTGTGAGAACCATCACAGAATGGCGGCGAAACGGTCTGCTTGCATCCGCACCAGGCCACGTTTTTTTCCTTTTCCACTTTCTCTATCAACGGGCGGAACGAGGTTGGCTTGTGTGATCCGTCGCAAAAAGGCTGATTATTTGAGAGCCCGCAGGAGCACCATGCATAGGTTCCCGGTTCTATTTTCATTACATATGGTTTGTCTGAGGCAACTTTTGCTTTATCCATGGACTGCTTCTGTTGTGGTGTGATGGTGGACTTTTTCCTGTTCAGATTGGAATCAGGATACGGAAAATCAGAAATCTACCGCAAATCTAATGCATCGGCGGCAAAAATGAAAAAAGGAATCGCAACCGGCTGAAGGATTCCACCTCTAAAGCATCCGATGAGCAGCATCCGATGAGCAGCATCCGATGAGCGGGATCTGATGAGCAGCATCCGGTCGTCAGGACCCGATGATCGGACGCACCCCGTTAATTATAAACTGCACCCCAATGGCCAGGGCAATGAACCCCATCATGCGCGTCAGCGCCGTCATGCCCGTTTTTCCAAGCATTCGCGTCACTTTTCTGGATACGACAAGCAGTCCGAAAGAAGCCAGTGCCACAAGAAGAATAGCGATCAGCACGGCTGTATAGTCAAGGACCGAGGTAGACTGTGTCGAGAGTCCGAGCACAAGTGCAATGGATCCGGGTCCCGAGAGCATGGGCATGGCGAGCGGGCTGAATGAGATATCCGGCTTGCGAAACGCCTCGGAATGGTCCGCAGCGGGGATATGGGAATAATATAACAAGCGGCCCCAACGGATAATTTCGATGCCAAATTTACGTATATTCAGCCATGGAAAAAATTCACAAAACACCGGATTTTTAATTGTCATGACAGTTAGAGAAATTTCCTGGGACTCTCTGCTCGA
>SKYY01000188.1 GCA_007127665.1 Balneolales bacterium
AGCATGGAGTAGGGTTCGTTGTCAATACGGTTGATCACATCGCGGCGCATCACTACATTGGTGAACTCACCGCGGATGCTGTCCACGGGTTCGCCCGCATCCACCAGTGAACGCACGCGGTCAAGTGTGGTGTCTGCCCGTGCCGAGAAGCGGACATAGCGGTAACGCGTGTCAAACCGATAATCTTCGGGATTCGCCTCAAACAATTCTCTTAATCGGGCGGTATCCTGCTGTGCGTAGGTCCAGATGGAGTCTTCGTTCACACGGAACACAGACAGCCCGGTGAGGTAGTCATTGCTCAGTTCGGCGAATTCGGGGAATCGGGCGCGGGTGAGGGAGACCAGTTCAGAGTCAATTGCGTAATCACGGAATTCTTCTGAAAAGCGGTGTCTGTATTGTGGATTGGTTTGTTCTTCCACGACCGGGATGAGCCATTCAAGGTAATCGGCGGCAGACCAGTTAGTCCCGTGGAAAGTAAAGACGGTTTTTTCCAGTAGCGTGTCGGGGTAATCGATATTTGCAATGCTGCCACGGAAATGCTCTCTGGTAAAATCCTCAAAAGCGATGAGGTTTTCGCGGTGGAAACGTGCCTGCCCGATCTGTGCGGCATTATCAAGTACGGCCCGTTCGTTGTCCCGGAGCCGTGGCAATTGATTCAGGGTCTGACTGAGTTCTTCTCTGATTTCATCCGTTGAAGGGTGATAGATGGAATCGAGTTTAACGATATGCACGCCATATACACTTTGGAAGGGTTCGGTGTATGAACCGACCTCGTCCAATTCCATGATGGTGTGTGTGAATTCCTGTTCGTATGTCCCGTATTTGACCCAGCCGATGCTTCCTCCGGAGAGTCTTGACTGCTCGTCCTGAGAAAACTGTTCCACAACATCAAACCACTCTGAGCCGTCCTCCAGCTCCGCATGAGCCTGCCAAGCATTGGCAAGGACACTGTCAACGGGGACGGGAACACCACGCGTCATAAAGAATATATGTGAAAAACGCTTGTTGGGTCCGGCTTCTATCCGGTCCTTGACGTGGATCAGATGATATCCGAACTGGGTCCGGACCGGTTTGCTCACTTCGCCCGGCTCCAGAGCGTATACCGCATCCTCGAACGGCTTTACAGCCCAGCCGGCTGAGAAAAAGCCGAGGTCGCCTCCCATGCTCTGGCCACGCTGTTCCGTGGAATATTCCCGTGAAAGTGTCATAAAATCCTTTTCTCCACGCAGAAAAATTTCGCGTGCCTCCATGAGGCGGTCATAGGCATTCGCTGTATCCGCAGGTGATGCATTTTCGCCAAGACCGATGAGGATATGCTGTGCGTGTACGAGTTCTTTGGAACGCTCGTATAGTTCGTTGAGGAGGTGATCCCGCACATGTCGTTCAAGCCAGTAGGGATAGGCTGACTGCCGTTCGTACTGCTCCAGCTCCGTCAGGATTTCGGGATCCTGCATATAGCCGGCATCGCGGGCAACGACAAGCTTGAGCCGGTAATCCATATAGAGATCAGCGAACTCTGCGATTCCCTGTTCATCATCGGCGGGCAGGGTATGCGACTTATGAAACTGTTGGTACAGTTCATCAAAGGTGACCGGTTCTCCGCCAATTCTGCCAATGACCGTTTCCTCTGCTGAAGGAGCTTGTGAAGATTGGAAAAGGGTACATCCGGAAACGAAGATCAGCGTCGCCAGGACGCTCATTCCTAAGGAGCGCTTCATAAATACTCTAAAAGTTATGTTGATTTTTGAGAGGTTGCCGTAATATTTGTCACAATCTTCAAAGATAGGATTTTTTGAAGACTCTTACGTAGCAAAAAAACGGACGCATCCAACCGTTAGTATGAGTTGTTTTATCCGCGCATGCAGAAAGTTCACCCGAATCAGTAGAGTACTCCGGCGATGGTTGCTGACATGAGATTGGCCATGGTGCCCGCAAAGACTGCGCGTATGCCGAACTCGGCCAGTTCCGATTTTCGTGAGGGTGCCAGTCCGCCGATTCCGCCGATCTGGATGGCGATGGAGGCAAAGTTGGCAAATCCACAGAGGGCAAAGGTGGCCATGGCTACGGTTTTGGGATCCAGTGCTTCCAGTCTTATCAATTCGGACAGGTCGGAGTAGGCGATGAACTCGGTCAGTACGATTTTGGTACCCAGCATGGATCCGGCGACGATCGCATCCACCCAGGGGACACCGATGATGAACATGAGGGGGGCAAAAATGACTCCGAGCAGTGATTGCATGGTCAGCTGGAATCCGGGGAAGAGACGTTCGAGTCCGACCGTGTCGCCGAACCACATGAAAACGGAGTTGATCATGGCAAGCAGTGCGATGAAAGCCAGTAGCATGCCACCGACGTTAAGTGCCAGGCGCAGGCCTTCGGCGGCGCCGGATGATGCGGCGTCAATGCCGTTGGCGTCGGTTTTCTCGACCTTGATCTCGACATCACCCATGGTGGCCGGGGTGTCGCTTTCAGGGTAGAGTATCTTGGCGATGACGATGGCGGCCGGGGCAGCCATGATACTGGCGCCGAGAAGTTGTTCGGCAAAGAGTTGACGTCCGACGGTCAGGCTAACCTCGTTGGCGACGGCATAGGCATCCCCGAGCATCTGGATGTAGGCGGCCATGATGCCTCCGGCAATGGTGGCCATACCGCCGGTCATCACGGTGAGCAGCTC
>SKYY01000103.1 GCA_007127665.1 Balneolales bacterium
ACTGTGGTGAATACGTACTCTCGGGCGCCGTTACCAAAAACGTAATGAATCAGGCAGAAAAAGCGGCTGCAAGCAAAGCAGAAGTCGAAATTCTTCAGTATGCAGCATAAGTGCTGTATGAGCTTCCAGAGTGTCGGCCTTTGGTGTTACCCCTGGCGGACCTACTGCTTTTTTTGATAATACACACTGCGCAAGTAGCGCATCGGCACATATTCCGGACAATAGCCTGAGATGGACTCCGTAGCACCGATAATCAGGGCGCCATCCTGTGCAAGCACATGGCCAATATTCCGGAACAGGCGAATCTTATCTTCCTCCTTGAAATAAATGGCCACATTTCTGCAAAAGATAATATCGTATGGTACCGTATTCAGGAAAGGCTGCAGGATATTACATTTTTTAAAGCTGGCCAATGCCCGCAACTCATCCTTCACTTTCCATCGGTCTCCGCTGGACTCAAAATATTTGTACCGCATGGCTGGGGAAACTCCCCGTTCCAGTTCAAAATGAGTGTAATGGGCATAACTGGCTTGTGCGACAGCCTGATCCGAGATATCGATGCCATCGATACGGATGGCATATCCGTCGAAACTGCCCAGCAGTTCCTTGAGGGTCATGGCAATACTGTAGACTTCCTGTCCGGTTGAACATGCCGTGCTCAGAATGCGCATTCGGACCGGCTTAAAGCCGGATCGGTTGCGTCGATCTATAAGGTCGGGGATGAGCTTCTGCTGTAATAACTCAAAAGGTGATTTGTCCCGGAAGAACGAAGTTTCATTAGTGGTTATGGCACTTATGATGCGGCTTCGCAATTTGATCTGGTCGGTTTTTTTTGCTTTGTAAAGAAACTCCGACCAGGTTGCGCATTCGGTTTCACGGCGCAGCCGGTCCAGCCTGGTTTCAATAAGATACTTTTTTGAAAGATCGAGATGTACTCCGCACAACTCATGAATAAAAGGAGTCCATGCGGAATATTCATTTGAGTTGATCGCAATGCTGCTCATTTCAACCCTTCCTGATGACATTCAGTATCGCATCGGGGATACGGTCCAGGGGAAGCACGACATCAGCAAGTTCATTATCGACCACGGCTTTTGGCATGCCATAAACCACGCAGCTTGTCTCATCTTGTGCTATGACGAAACATCCGTGGCGTTTCAGCAGTTTCACACCCAAAGCACCGTCACTGCCCATGCCCGTCAGGACAATCGCCATACAGCGGCCCGGGAAATGAAGTGCCGCTGAGCGGAACAGGTAATCCACAGCAGGCCGGCAGTTGTTTTCCGGCGGGTCATCGGTGATTTGTATGGTTTTGGTATCTTCCTGCCCGGGTGCCAGGCGCATTTGCCGGCCTCCGGGAGCAATATAAACCGTGTTTTTTTCAACAAGCTGCTGATGTTCCGCTTCAACCACACGCAGCCCGCATTTTCCGTTAAGGCTTTCTGCCATGGAGCGGGTGAAAAGGGCCGGCATGTGTTGAACAATCAAAATGGGTGACCCGAGATTTTGTGGCAGTTGGGGTAGCAGATGTGCAAGTGCCTGAGGACCACCTGTCGAAACACCGATGAGGATTAATTCCGGTTTTGGCCTGCCGGTTGGCCGGGTAACGAGATGGTCAATCTCACTATTTGACGGCCCCGTTTTGTTTTCAGCAGGCGTGGCCGGTGTTTTGGATACGGTATTACCTGGACCCGGGCTGCGGCTCCCGGATACCTTTGGCAATTGAAGGATGCGCCGCACGCTGAGCCGGAGCGACAGGGCCTTGAGACGGGCAATCAGATCGGAAGCCAGTTCGGCTTTACTTTTTTCGAGGTCGCCGGATGTCGGTTTGGTGATAAAATCAAAAGCGCCTTTCTGAAGAGCCTTCATGGTCTTATAGCCGCCCTGCAGGGTATGCGAGCTGACCATGATCACACTTGTTTCGCATCCTTGCTTCTTCATGGCATCCAGAACGGACAACCCGTCCATTTCAGGCATCTCCAGATCCAGGGTCAGAAGGTCAGGTTTGAGGTCCAGCACCTTCTGCAGTGCGATCCTGCCATTTGGAGCCTGTCCAACCACTTCCGTTTCCGGCAGCGCGGTCAGCGCATCCTTTATGAGCCTGCGAAACAGTATGGAGTCATCAGCAACGACTACTCTCATTTCAGTGTATCACCTCATTTATTGGGTGGAATTCTGCCATTCAAAAAATTTGCTACTATCCAGGATGGCGGTCAGCTCATCATGGTCACGCCAAACCCCTAAAAGGCGCTCTCGCAAAACGGGATCCAGATTCGGCGGACTTTCAGCTATCTGATTTTCGTCCATGGCAAATGCTTCTGTGACGGCATCAACCAAAAAGCCATACGATTCACCCAGATGCTCCATAATCAGCATTTTCGTTCCGGGGCCGGTTTCAACTTGCCCCAGATCCAGGTGGGCGGCAAGGTCAATCACAGTGATGATCCGTCCACGCAAATTGCGTATGCCGACAACTTCGGGAGGGGCGTCGTGAACGGTGGTGATCTCCCCGGATTTGACTACTTCCTGCACCAGCCGAGCATCCACACCGAAATTGGCATTGCCGATACGAAAACAGGCCAGCAGCATCTCATTACTTTCTTCGGAAAAACTCATCTTTTTACATCAATTTAGAGTCACAAGGTCAGAATGAATTCACATGA
>SKYY01000069.1 GCA_007127665.1 Balneolales bacterium
CCGTCCCGGAAATCGCGCAGGGCTACCAGTGCCCCGAAGTTGCCCTCCGGATCCAGATCGCCATCCAGTCCCTTGTATACCACATCCACTTGTTCGAAACTGGTCAGGTTGTGGATCATCACCATATCCAGATACGCGCCTTTGGGGTACCCCCCCTTTCCGTCGCCGAACATCTGGCTAAGTGATCGCCTGACATCGCCCACCGCGCCCTCCGCAAGATCTCCGTTCGTGGAGTTTCGCACATTATCCATCTGCGGGAAACCTCCCTTGGCCCACCTGATCATCGTCTTGGTGGTCAGAAAAATTGACGAACGCAGGTTTTCGTCGTATCCGGGTTGACCGGGAATCAGGTTCCGCTTCCGGAACGCCATCCCGAAATTGGCCTGGCTGGGCCCGTATACGTTGGATGTGTCGAAATAATTCACTTTGAGATCAAAGGCCTTGAGGATGATGGCCACCGGATCCACATCCTCCGGAGTCCACTGGATGGATGCCTGTCCGCCCAGGCCAAGGGTGGTGACGTCAAAGTTGGTCCGGCCAAAGCGCCGCTTCATGGGGGTCGGAAAAGCGACCTCGCCGTACGCCAGGCCGGGCATCACCGCCACGCCTGCGGCTGCAGCGGCTGACAATTTCATGAATTCACGGCGGGACAGTATCCCCGGTGTGCTTATGTGCTTTTTCATAATCATTCTCTTTTGGTCACAATTTTCAAATCACCAATGATCACAATTAAATCTGGAAGAAACAGGGCTGCAAAACCAGGAAGAAATACGGTTGCGATAACTATCTTTATGATACGTTATCCCCATAATACGAAACTGCCGGGATTCTTTTTGTATTATCACGCAAGAGCGTCCGATTCATTTGCAATCATTCCGATTCAATTGCAACCATAAGGATTGTGCGGCGTATAATGAATTGTCGCTTGTTCATGTCACCAAAACTACAAATTCCACTTTCATGAACATTTACTTCATCGTCGCATCTGTTCTTCTTGTTGCCATTGTTGCCGCATTGCTCTATCTGGCATGGTGCGGACTCTTTGCCGGCATAACTGTCGAAGAGCGTGACGAGGGCCCTTTTCTGCTCGTGTACAAAAAGCATACCGGCGACTACAAGAACATCGGTCCGGTACTCGATGACGTCTACTACACCCTTCGCGACGAGCATGATCTGACTACAACCCGGGGGTTCGGGCTTTACTATGACAACCCTCAGTTGGTGGAAAAGGCGAATTTGCGCAGCCTGGGCGGATGCATTGTGGATGGCCTGACCCCGGAGGAGTTGCACCGCCGGTATCCCGGTGTGAAAGAGTCCTTCGCCGTGGGCGTTTTTCCGGCATCCCTGAGCGTAGCTGCAGAGTTTCCCTACCGGGGTACAGTATCTGTGATACTCGGGGTATTCCGCGTCTATCCCCGTCTGCATACCTGGATGAAGAAATACAAACGCCGGTCCGTCCCCGTCATGGAGATTTATAATACGCCCGACAGGAAGGTCACATACCTTGCGGCCGTCGGCGTGCCCGATTCGATATATGAGAACCTGTTTAACCAGGGCACGAGATAACTGCGCGATTACGGCCCGTTGACACCGGGCACGTGGTACTGCGCAACTACGGCCCTTTGACACCGGCCACGTGATACTGCGCAATTACGGGCCGTTGAAATCAGACACGTGATACTGCGGCAAATGACACGGCACACCGTTTTCTCCCCGATAAACGGGCATACGCTTTAGGACCGGTTCTCTATTTCTGTTATTCCTGAGTCAGTGTGTGAACAACTTCACCATCCGGTCGGGTAAGCTCAATTTTCAGCGGCATTTTGCCGGCGGCATGCGTGGAACAGCTCAGGCACGGGTCAAACGCCCTGATGACCGCCTCCACCCGGTTAAGCATTCCCTCCTTTACCTTTTCGCCTTTCACAAACTGCCTTGCGACCTGCATGATGCCATGGTTCATGGCCATATTGTTGTGGCCGGATGCGATAATCAGGTTGGCCCACTGCATAACACCATGCTCATCCACTTTGTAATGGTGGATAAGGGTGCCGCGCGGCGCCTCGGCCATGCCAACACCTTCCAGGTTGTTCGGTCCGGCAACAGCTCTTGTCTTACTGCCCGTAAATGCGGGTTCCGAAAGCAGCTGTTCCAGTTTTTCCAGCGAGTAAAGGATCTCGATCAGGCGCGCATGGTGGTAGTAGAATGAACTGAGAACGGCACCGCTTGAAAGTCCGCGGAATTCCGAGAGCTCAAGATCGGCCTGGGGCGTGCCGCAACGATCGATGACGTTCAGGCGCGCAAGCGGCCCTACGCGGTACATGCCTTTCGGATATCCCATCGGCTTGTAGTAGGGGAACTTCAGATAGGTCCACTTTTCCACATGCTCGGCGATGTAGTCCTGATAATCAGCCGGATCCAGTTTGTCCGCCACAATCTTTCTCGAGGAGTCGACAAAGCGGATCTTGCCGTCGTAAAAGTCCAGTTCACCCTCGTCGTTCACCAAACCCATGAACAGGGATTTCATGTTGGCGAAGGACCGGATTTCATCGCGGAATTCCGATACCCGCAGGGAAGAGGAGCCGTTCTGGCTCAGCGCCTGCTTGTACCAGTCGAGATTCCGCTGGACGATACGGAGCATCTCCGGGATGTCGGACAGGA
>SKYY01000196.1 GCA_007127665.1 Balneolales bacterium
CACGAATCATGTTCCACCACCAGGCCGAGAGGTTTTTGAAAACCAGCCCCTTGCGCATTTTATATGTTTTGTAGTGTTTCATGATGCCAAGGTAGGAGTTCATGCTGCTGATAAAGGCGGCTTGTTCGTCTGCCGTGGGCTTGTGGTCGCGCGCAATGGCATTGTGTTTCTTAATGGATTGATAAAGGTTGCCCTTAATGCGCCTGGCTACATATATCCGGTGTGGTTTAATCACAGTGCCAAGATAAGGCAGGCCTTTGCTGTAATGCTGAAGGTATATCTTGCCGGGATGCAGTTGTAATTGTAGTTGCCCTGACAGAAAATCAGCAATTTCAGGGATAAGCCCCATAAGAAAATGCTTGTCGTGGTGAATCAATACAAAATCATCCACATAGCGACCATAATACCTTATTCCCAGTTCTCTTTTTATATAATGGTCGAAGACGTTCAGGTACACATTGCCAAACAGCTGCGAGGTAAGGTTGCCTATGGGCAAACCTTTGCCGGGCGGGGCATGAAAAAGGCTTTTTGACTTGGGCAGCCCTTGCCAGTCGGAGCGCTTTCCCTTAACAAAGCAATTGTTTACAGGGTCGTTGAAAATGATCTGTTCCAGCAAATACATCACCATGGGCAGATCGAAATCCAGAGCGTTTTTATGTTTGAACAAGCGGCTTTTAACTGTTTCAAAGAGCAGCTTTTTGTCCATGCTCATGAAATAGCCTTTGATATCAAGTTTCAGGATGTAGCAATCTGTGCTATAGTTATCAGAGCATGAACGAATAAAGTGGTCCATCCGTTTAATTGCGTAGTGTGTGCCCTTGCCCTTACGGCAGCTGTAACTGTCGTTGATGAAGGATTTTTCGAACAGGGGTGCTATGTAGTTGTATATAAGGTGGTGGATTACCCTGTCGCGAAAATCGGCGGCAAATATTTCGCGTTTAACGGGCTTGTGCACCATAAAACAGATGCCTTTTTTTGGGCGGTAGCGTCTCTGAACAATCTCATCATACAAATCAAGCAAATGATGCTCATGATCCAGTTCGAACCTAAGCTGGTTGATGGTGTTGCGCTTGTTTTTCCGGGCAAGGTAATAGGCCGCAAACAGGTCGGTAAGCAAATAATTGCGACTTTCTTTTGCCGGTATGTCAAACAGATCAAGTTGCATATTAAAGCTGTTTTTGTTTGGCGCAGCAGCCTGGGGTGCAAAATCACACCCAAGCCTGCATGCGCTCTGAAAAATCCCTTTGCACTTTAAGTCCCGGACGCACCGCAGGCTGAAACCGTTTGTCTTATTGTTGTTGTTGCGGTTCACATTGCCGTTGTTGTGGTTCATGTTCCGGTTCCAGGCGTTCGTGGATGAGTTCTCGGTAGAGGACCACCAGTTGCCGTTCGTGCCAAGGTTGTTGAAACTCCCATTGGTGTTACGGTTGCCGCCCGGAAGGGCCGAAAAATAAACAGCCACTGGGTTTGTTACTAGGCCTGGTTCGTGAGAAAAAGACCCGGCAATCTTTGATAGCTCGCAAATACCGGTGCTATGAATAAATGCACCTGGTGTTTACATTGCAAGCGGGCTGTCGGATTTAAAAAAAAGCACACTCGCTTATGCCGCACGGCAATAAGCAACTCCGGCTTATGCATCAGGGTTTTTCATTGTTTTGTGCCATCCGGCAAGTTGCCGCGACACGTTTTCTATTTTTTGGTTCATAAATACATGCTGTCGCAATCCGGTTTGTTTGGTGTCTTTCAGAATACGGATGTACAAGCGCACCACCTCAAGGTGTTCGCGTGCCTGGGCGATAAAGTCGGCCTTTTGGTGCACGCGGTTGGCCCTGTAAATGTTTGTGAGCACATCGGTAATCGTGTTTTTGAGCTTCTCGCCCAGTGTGAATTTGTATTCACGACTTAAATTGTGTGTTAACTGAAACAGGTGAAGCAGCAGGTCGTATGCCGCCTTATAAACCGGTAATTCATTATAATGAGCCATTGAGTTGATGTTGAATTTCGATAATAAACTGTTGACATTCAAGAGGTGTTTTTCTGATCACCGGAAAGTTTTTTATCCGGTCAATTACACTATTGTGCCCCAGGTGAGTTATTTCAATGGGATGTATATCGTTTGATGCACCTTGAGTTCTTTTACTCGTGGATTTCTCTGAAAGGTCAACGTCATTTTTCCATGTCACAAAAGCCTCCTTATCAAAGGCAAACCCACTGATGCAGATGCGGCTTTCATTTTGTTCAACCGCCTTGCCATCGGCCCTTTCAATGTTTTGTTGTAATGCCTGATGAGGAAAGCCTATAAAAATAACCTCGCTCCCAATGGTTTTGAAATACTTTTTTGTAGCGTTATATTTTTTCAGATGCAAGGTAAACAAGAATGCTGAACGCTCATAAGCACGCCAGAATAGACCCTCGCGGTGCATGATGATGCAGCAGGTGTTTTTTGCTTCTTCTGATATGACGTCGGCAAGCTTCATTTCAAAAATTTTTTCGATGGGGCTGCGCCCCATACCCCAAATAAATCAAAGTGTCAAATAACCAAATTAATCGTCGAGTAGGCAAGGGGAATTTCACCCCAAGCCTCTCACAGAACCGTACGTGACAGTCTCCCATCATACGGCTCTTGCAGACAGTCAATGACCAGTAAGTCC
>SKYY01000246.1 GCA_007127665.1 Balneolales bacterium
CAAGCAATCTTGTCCCCACCCCTGTGGCCGTATGCCAAAGCAATTGAAAACCGAACGCAAGAGAAACCCCACACTTAGTGTCTGAAACGGAAATCAAGTAACCAGTGACCTATATGTTTGATTTAGCCCTCAAAAAGAGGCATTTTTATATTATGCTTATTGTGCATAAGACACACCCCTATATATAAATGCAATAATACAATAAGTCAAATACTTTTTTTCCAAAATAAAAAAGCGCTTTTACTGTCGGTTGCACATCGCGATTTAATCCCGGACTTGCCGGAACAAAACCATCATGCAGCATGATTGTATATATTGTTTTTCTCAATCAAACTTACCTGGTACTCAATATACATGCTTGTTCGGGGGATGTTTGATTCGTAGATTTATTTACTAATGACCATAGATTTCCTCTGTAATGAGACACTTTTCCTCTTTTCTTATATCCATGGCTTTTGTCGCTCTGGTGTTTTCCGGCTGCTCCCGGGAGCAGACCGGTGCTGACGAGGTCAAAATTGCAGCGGAATGGAACGGGCACTTTCTCACCAAGGAACATTTTGAGCGTGAATACACCCATTTCGCAACTTACACGCATATGCGTGACCGGCCCGAAGCGCGTGACAGCTATGCCCGGCTGATGCTGGAGCGTTTGATAATAGCCGACTACGGTCGCAGGAACAGACTTGACACATTGCCTCAGGTGCATGATGAGATCAAGCGCAGACGCGAAATGGCAATGCGGCGCTTCCTGCTTGAGCAGAAGGTAAAACCGGAGGTTCCCGAACCCACCGAGGAAGAGATCAGACAGGCCTTTGACCGGGCCAACACCCGCCTTAACCTTCAGCAGATCTATGCCCCGGACGAGCAGGCCGCCCGCGATTACTATCGCCGGCTGCAGAACGGGGAGCCATTCGAGCGGCTGGCGGCAGAATCGATGCGCAGGGCCGGAATGCCGGCCGATCAACAGAGCGGGATGATGGGCTGGGTTACGTTTGACGAACTTGACGAAGCACCGGAAGATGTTGTCTTTGGCCTTGAACGGCATCAAATCAGCCAGCCGGTCCCCTCGCTGCGCGGTTGGCACATCTTCAAACTGCATGACTGGGAGCGGACCATCCACCTCGACGATCTTTCGTATGATAATATGCGCGACGGACTCCGCCACCAGGTCTACCAGAGGCGTTTTGATGAAGCCAGTGCGCACTTCATCCGCGATATCGTCTTCAGCCATGAACTGGCCCTCGACCGATTGGCATTTTCTGCGCTTTTTGAAAAAATAGCCCCTTCACTTCCGACCGACGGCTCTCCTTTTGAAGTGCAGAGATATATGCGTGACCTGAATCTGATAATGCCGGAAATTGACGACAGTACCCCGATCGCTTTCGTCGACAGGCAACCTTACACGGTCGGACAGTTCATGAGGCAGCTGCCGGACATCCCCGTCTATTGGGTGATGAACGATTTCCGGCACGCCGTGGAAATTGCCATCCGTGACTCCATACTGGCGGCACGGGCTATGGACATCCGGGCCGATACCGCCCGCAGCGTTCAGTTTGAAACCGGCCTGGCCGAATACGCAGGTCTCTATTATGCGACCATAGGTTCCGTGCTGGACACCCTGAATTTTGAAAGGTTACCCGGCACCTACTATGAAGTCTGGAAGGACGAACAGTTCATCGATTACCAGATAACCGATTTCATCCAGTACGAATTCACGGACAGCGTAACCGCTGCCGATGCCATTTCCCGCTTCAAACAGCATGGCGACTGGCAGAAAGCACTCCGTGATACGGATGGGTCGCTGTATGACGTTCGCCGTCTGGAACAGTCGACAAGAGATGAGTACCATCTGCCCGTACACCGTCTTCCCGTGAGCGGTGATACTACGGCGCATGCCGGGCCCCTTGCAGGTCGGGACATCATTGAAGGGCCGTTCAACCGGGGTAAATGGATTATTATCGAAGCCAAAAACCGAACGCGATTTTACCATGCATTTGAGGATGTGGAAGAGGATGTCCGGCAGCTTCTGAGCGATCGAAGGGCATATGTCGGCCATCGGGAGGCCTTGCCTGAAGGCTTCTCAAGAGATGACATCATCGTGTACCAGGACGTGCTGGACGAAGCACTCCCCTACTACTACGATATGGCTTTTTGAGCTTTTCCAAAAAGCCTTACCTGATATTTTGCCCATCCATGCCTGACCCTGTCGGTGCAAGCTCAGACAGGAATTACTCAAAAATCTTATGAAAATCAGGGTGGGGGAGCCAAGGGCGAAATCATTGTAATTGCAGCACAAAAAAACTGTTCTGACTATTTCTGAGGGAAACGCATTTCCGGCGAATTGCCAGGTAGCTATTCCCGCAATGAACGATGTGGCAAGACCATACACCCTTATTACCGGTTACGAAACTGCTTGTAAAAAAAAGAATGGCATGTAACATGCTGGGCAAACCTTTTCGAAATTGTTTTTTCCAGCTCTAAGAGGTAATTTCCAACCACTTTAATCCATCCATGCTTTTTGCAGTAATGCTTTTACGGGATGGATACGTATCCAATTGGAAAATTTGTTTCCGGACCCCATAGTTCAACCGGATAGAACAATAGCCTCCTAAGCTTTAGATCCAGGTTCGAGTCCTGGTGGGGTCACA
>SKYY01000010.1 GCA_007127665.1 Balneolales bacterium
TGACGGACCCCCTGCCGTCGAGATAATCGGCACCCGTATAATAAGCGAATTCGTGAGTAATGAACCGGTCCTGGTAAACCAGGTCAAGGTGCATGTCGGGAATGTAAAAACCGGCCAGTCGCGAATCAAAAAGATCCAGGTCCAGTGATATGCGGGTTGATCCATTCCGCAGGTTCTCCGCAATAAGGATCATTTCGGAATTGATGTGTCCGGGAAATGATTCGAGACCCTTCCAGGTGGCGGGATTTATTTCATTTCCGTAGAGGGAAAGTTCCAGGGTGAGCGGAGATGCCAGATCCAGGGTGCCTCCGGCCTTCAGGGATCCTTCGGGCAGTTGCATGTCCAGGTCGACGTACAGGGTGTCTGTATTGCCGCGTACGCTCCCGATAGCTGAGAGCGACTGCCAGTCGCGCATGGGCAGATTGGTGATCCGGGGAATGAATTCAGCAAGATCGGCATCATGCAACCGGATGTCGCTGAAATCGACCTGATAAATAAGATCTTGCGGATTGAGCATATTTTCCAGGCTGGCCTCGAAGCGGAATCCGGTTTCTCCGGCATGCAAGCCGGCATCGCTGAGAAACATCTGCGTATCGGAACCCGTTGCGTCGAAAGAGGTGATAATGCCGGGAAAACCGGAGGGAATGTCCGCACCGGCAAATGCAAGTTCTTCCCGGGAGACGTATGCCTGCAGCTGATTGACGGACCATATTGCATCGCGTAGCTGTCGGGCCGGTTCTGCGGCAAACAGATCTATACCATCGAATTCCATGTTCCAGTCCAGATGGGAATGGCCCAGGCGCATTCTCATCGCGTTGAACTCGAGATATCTGCTGTCATTGTATATCTGGCCGGAGAGTGTAAATTCGCGATGATCAACATCCTCCAGTATCAGTGTAAGGTAGGAGATATCCAGGTAGCGCTGGCCTCTTGATATTTCGAGAAACAACTCCGTATTAATTTCTTGCACAAGGAACGGTTCTGCGGGGAAGCGACTCCGCATACCTTCAGGGAGGTCTTCCATGTGGAGTGATCCATCCACTATCTGAACGAACGGGGCGTATATTTCAAAGTTTTGCAATGCCCGCGAAATTGAGATACCCGGGGATTCTTCCTCCTGATGCCCGGCAGGCGGTTCGTGCCGGACCCGGTTGAATACATTGGCCAGCGTATAGGCACCCTGCTCATCCGTGCGGAGATAGACCGCCGGACTTTGCAGTGCCAGGTCGTTGATGACCATGCTGTTCCGGAGGAGGGCGATCAGATCGATCTGCAGACGTAGATTATCAACCGTTACAACGGTACGATCTTCGTATTCCAGGACAATATCGCGAAGTTCCATCTGCAGCGGCAGCAACCCGCTCAGCTCACCAATATGGAGTGTACCCTCGAAATTATTGTTAAACCAGGTTTCCGCGCGTTCGGTCAGATATTCCCTGGACGGATCAATTTGGAGTAAAAAGAAAACGGCACCGGCAAAAAGGATCACCGTTGTCAGCAGGACCAGTATGCTGCTCCAGAAAATGCGCCAGGTAATATATAGAAAGCGGTAGAGCAATGGCGGCAGGTTAAGTCATCAAAACATCAAATGTGTATTTCCAGGCATCCGTCATCAAAGAGCGGTCACTGACAGATGTTATCAGCGGACTTCCGTGGGCAGATACAAGCACCAGCCGGATGTCCTTGTCCCGGTTTTTCTTGTCATGTGTCATGAGGGTAACGAGTTCAGCGGCACGGCTGGTGTACGGTCGCAGATCAAGTCGATATTTTTCTTTCAGCTGGAGCAAGGTATCATCCGAAGCCTGATAACCGAGACGGCGCGATACGAACAGCGCTGCGATCATACCTGCATATACGGCTTCGCCATGGTTGATATTGCGATAGTTGTCCAGGGTCTCCAGGGCATGACCGAAGGTGTGGCCGAAATTGAGCCAGGCACGCCGGCCTGACTCGCGTGCATCGGCTGCCACAACGCCTGACTTTATCCGCACCGAACGTTCGATCACGTGCTGCAGCAATTCCGGTGTACGGGTTGCGGGATCGGCAAGGGCGGCTCCGTCCACAAGCAGGCCCGGATCTGAGATATATCCGTATTTGAGCACTTCACTGATACCGCAAAGCCATTCACGCTGCGGCAGGGTCTCAAGAAAAGCCGTGTCAAAAAGCACGGCACGGGGATGATAAAAAGCGCCGATGGTGTTTTTCCCGAAGGCGTGGTTGATGCCCGTCTTGCCGCCTATGGCACTGTCCACCATGGCAAGGAGCGTCGTTGGCACGTGGTACAGCGGGAGCCCGCGCATCAGTGAGGCTGCGGCAAAACCGCCCAGGTCGCCCGTGACACCTCCGCCAATGGCGATGAACGGGGTGTTTCGCTTCAGGGGACCGGAAAAGGCAAAATCCATGACACGATTCCACATGGAAACACTTTTCGACGTTTCGCCGGATGGCACCTCGAAACAGCGCACCATATCCTCCGGGAACGCCGCATTGATCCGTTCACGATGAGCGGCCATCACATGTTCATCTGCTATCAGCACAGCCTGAAGGTCCTTTTTGCCGATGCCATCGTCCGCAGATCCGGCCCCTGGCCCGGAAGCATCAGCCGTGACCGGTTTGTCGGCCTTGTCCAACAGATCCGTTCCGCGCGCATGCTCCCAAAGCAGGCGAAGGTCATCGAACAGGAAAAAACGTGATTCGTCCCGGTCAGTTATGGTCAGTGAAGGAAGCTGGAGCATGTTTTCTGAGTAATCGTATCAGTTCGTCGGTGGTCTGTTTCCGTGACCAGTGCGGCTGGACCGGAACCCTGATGTCGGCTTGCAGGTATTGTTTTTTACGTTGTGAAAGCAGTTCGCTGATTCGTTTGCGGAGCATTTGATCGTCCAGCAGCTTACCCCGTGAATCTTGAAGCAAGGGGCGTTTGTTATCCTTTTTGAGCCTCTCAAAAAGGGTTTCCTCGGGCACATCCAGAAACACCGTGATGGCATAACGGTGCAGCAGGTCACGTATTTCTTTCTGCTGGATGGCACCGCCACCCAGTGCAACCACTACCGGACCCCGGTCAAGCACCCTGCGAAAGCAATTTCGTTCTGCCATTCGGAAATAATCCTCACCCTTTTCCCGGAATATGTCCCGGATCTGCATCTTTTCTTCCTTTTCGATCACCTCGTCCAGATCCAAATATGGAAGCGCGAGCCGGCCCGCCAGCTCCCGGCCTATCCTGCTTTTTCCCGAGCCCATGAACCCGGTCAATACAATCACATTCCTGACTTCCATAATGTCCAAAAATACGAATTATTTTCCGGTTTTTCAGGATTCGCGCGAATCCGGTCTGGCGGGTGTGACCATTTCCACCTTTTCCCTGGTCACGGTCACCTGTCCCGGTGAAGCGCCTTTGGGTTTACGCACATGCTTGCGTTTGGCAATCATGACCGGGACCATTGACGATCCGGCCTGCCGGGAGTATGCTGCGGCAAATGATGCGGCTTGTCGGATCAGCGGACTCCCGGGCCAGCCGCTTTCGCCACCCATCCGGATCAGCACATGCGACCCGCTTGTGCCACGGGCGTGCATCCAGATATCCTCCTTGTGCGATAATGCGAGTATTTTGTCATTGCTCTTGGCATTTTTGCCGATCCATACCTCATAATCTCCAATTTTTACGGATTTATATGGCCGGGCCTCCGGTTGTGCCCCGGATGGTGCGAGTCCGTACTGCTGCAGTCGGGCTTCCTGTTTTTTGACCCATTTTTCGAGTTCAGCGGGGTGTTCCATGGTTTCCACTTCGGCAAGCAGCTGCTCCATCTCTTCCACCTGTGCCACAATCTGCCTCTTTTTATTTCCGGAAAGCGAGATCTCCTTTCGGATGCGGCCGGCCTTCTCGTAATATTGCCGGGCCTGGTGGATCAGGGTTTCGCCCGGGGTGACCGGGATGACCCGTTCGCGGCCGTCCGGGCTCCAGTCGGAGACGGTGACCCGGTCCGTTTCGCTTTTCTTCCCGGGATTGGGGTGGCTCATGAGCAAATGTCCGGCCTGCTCCATTTCATCCGCTTTCTGAAGCCGCTCCGGCTCTTTTTCAAACTGCTCCATTTGTTTGCGCAGCGCTGATATGCGTCTTCTGAACTTTTTTTCCAGATCTTTTTTCCTCGGGAGCAACCTGCGCTCCCGGTTTGTTGAGAAGAAAAGGGTCCTGACGGCATCGTTGACACTTTTGAAGCTCTGCACGGGTGGATGGGAAAGGTAATCCGGCGGCAACAGGCTCAGGTTCCCCTCCGCAGTGATGCAGACAATATCCGGATGCAGCAGTTTTTCCCTGAGTCCGGCAAGTACCATCCTGAGCTCTGCTTCACTCCGTGACTCCAGGTCGCACGTATCCACCACATCACTGATCAAACCCCGCGGGAATTGTTTGTCGATGGCGATGATTTTTTTTCGCAGCGGCAGGTCGGGATCAAGGGCGGACTGCGATTTTCCTTCCACTGATGCTTCTGTACTGGTGGATGCGGATTCTGCTACTCCGTCCATTTGCTGTTCCCGGCCGGCATTCCCGGGCAGATCGCTGTCGGTGACCGGGGACGCGTCGCCCTCGAACGCCGGGCTGCCCTTGAAAGACGACACAATTTGGCCATCCTTTATGAGGAATACATTGGGCCGGCTTGAAAACGGCATAAAAAGCAGCTGAAAGCCGGTATCCAGAAAGGTCATCCGGATAAAACGGTCTCCGGGTGTGGCCATGGAAATATCGGCCACGGTGCAACCCTCAATCTCCGGAAAAAAACGGGCGGCGTTTTGTGACGGCGGCGCAACCCGTCCGTCCAGGAAAAGGGCTGTCCCCGGGGAAGACGCAGAGAAGGTCAGCTTCATGGCCGGATCCGTCCGGAAAAAGAAATCGATCTGATTTTTACGGCTGGACCAGACTTCCTCCATTTCCTTTCCGAAAATTTTGTATCTTAACTCTGCGACCAGCGAATGTAAGGTATAATAATTATTCATACATTACTTTCTCTGTTCTCGTAGCGCTTTTAAATTAAACATCAGATTGTATGAACTACCCCATTTTCAGCGCCATCGTTAATCAGATGGAGGCAAGACTTAGTAGGAGAGCTATAAATATAGATCAGTTCCGGGTATGGAACGAGGATAAAATAAATGCAACCGGTCTCGAAATAGGTGTTAACCTGGCCAACAGCTCCGATGTTGTGCAGCGCCTGGTGATCAATCTTGACTGGGACAAGTTCCGGGAGGCCAGTCTCGCAAGGCAACTTCCCGGCATGGAGAAACATCCGCTTTTGAATGACACCAGGTTCAACAGAAACAGTGTCAGCCCTTATTTGGATGTTGAAACCATCTGGCACTTTGACGAGAAAGTACTCTACAGCAAGCTCAAATCAGAGGTGGGCAATCGCCGGATGGAAGCAGCCAGTCACTGGATGGAATTCATCAATGCCGAATTGAAGCGTGTGCTGACGGATGAAAATCTGATCACCCGCTGGCACATGCAGATCGAAGGCGACATCAAGGGTCGTTACGTAACGGATATGAGCCTGATCTCTTATCTGCAGTATCAACTTGATTCTTTTCAGTCTCTGAATGACATACATGCGCATCTGGAGAAAAACATTCAGCTTATCCTCCAACGCACCAACGTGATCATGGAGATTGCCTCCAGGACCATGGAAAAGGCAGCCTGACAGGAAGGAACCGTTTCGCGAAACCCGAGCAGATCATAGTGATATAACACGGCGGCGGGAGAAGTCTCCGGCCGCCATGCTATCGGTATTTCGGGAAAGCGATAAACTGATCAGGGTGGATGGCCCTTCTACTTCTTCTTGTGCCTGTTTTTCCGCAGTCTCTTCTTTCTCTTATGCTTGGCTATTTTCGCGCGCTTGCGTTTTTTTCCGCTGGGCATACATTACTGATTTTAATGGTTCTTATTAGTGATAAAGCTCGTGATGATGCCGATCCAGGTATCCCTGCACGACAGCCTCCCACTCCGGATCCCGGGAGAGCAGCAGCGAACGTTCAAAAAACGGAATACTTTCGCTGATATTCCCCATTTGATGCATCAGCACACCCATGTTGAAGCTGGCACGTACATGATCGGGAGCAACCGTCAGCGCCTGTTCAAGCATGGAGTATGACTTCTCCGGCTGCAATAGAATCATGTAAACAACAGCAAGGTCCGTCAATACATCGGGATCATCTGGTTTGAGCTCAAGAGCACTAATATACATTTTTTCCGCTTTTTTTGCTTCCCCTTTTATTTGCTCTTCATCATTATTCCGGCGTGCCGCGGCTATGTGGAGTTCAGCCGCATGAACGTAATCATCATGGATACCGGTTTGGGCGGCCCTTCTGGAGCTCCACATGGCAGCATCAGAATAGCGGGCAGCGCCGGTGTAGATACGGATGAGTTCTCCGTAATAGGGCAAGCGCGCCCGTTCGAACGAAACGGTATCCAGTGCTGCTGAAACATAGGCAATGCGTTCCTTCTCTTCAGGGCGCAGAGGTCCCGGAGCTTCGCTCAAGTCGGTAAAAGCGCCCGGACCCTGTCGGTCGACGGGCATATCCGGACGGGAAAGCACAGATCCGGAATGTTCTTCCCGGGAATCAAAATAGATAACCAGCACCAGTGCTGAAATGGTGAGCAGGCCTGTTACAGCCAAAAAGCCACGATGGAACATACAAGAGCAAGGAAATTAGATGCGGAATAAAGATATCCGGAGTCCGCAATGGCGTGTTCCGGATACCATCCTACAAAATACGGAAAAAAGTGACCCGGTTCCTGTGACGCTCAGCTGGTGAATCAATCAGGAATTCAGTGAGCTGTTGACGGCCTTTTTGAAATCCCTGGAGACTTTGAGGACAGGTACGAACTGTTCCGGGACGGTAACCTCTTCGTTTGTTTTGGGATTACGCGCAATGCGGCGCGCCCGCTTGACAACTTTGAAACTGCCGAAGCCCCTGATTTCAATGTTCTCGCCTTTTTTCATCGATTCAATCACGGTCTGCAGAAACCCGTTGACAACGGCTTCCGTTTCAATTTTTGTGATTCCGGTATTAGCCGAGATGATTTCTACGATATCTGCCTTGGTCATTTTTTCAGGATTTTTGGTGGAAAAGATTACTGCTCATGTTGTTAGTCAAACTGCAATTACGATTACATGAAACAAAAAAAAAGGCGGAGGGTTCCCGGAACTTGTAAAAAACATAAAAAAAATCGGCAAGTGACCCCATTATTTTTTCATGTGAGGCAAAAAAACACTATCATTTTTCGTGGCAAGTGTCCTGTAACCATGCCCACTGTATGGAGGAGTATACAAGGGCTCGAATCATCCCTGCAATCAACTACATTCCAATAAAATAGAGTATTATGGAATTATTCGAGAAGATTATCTACACCCTGGAGGATCTGGTCTGGAACACGCCTGAAATCATGCCTCTGATGGTCATTGCGCTGCTTAGTTTCGGGCTTTTCATCACGCTGCGTCTCGGTTTCATTCAGATACGCAAATTCGGGCACGGACTCAAGGTGCTCTCCGGCCGATATGCCGATGCCAACATCCTTGGCGATGTCAGCCATTTCCAGGCGCTGAGCACCGTACTGTCGGCGACGGTTGGCATCGGGAACATTGCCGGGGTGGCGCTTGCCATTCATTTCGGCGGACCCGGAGCCCTCTTCTGGATGTGGGTGACGGCCGTTTTCGGAATGGCCGTGAAGTACGCCGAGTGTACTCTCAGCACCATTTACCGAAGGACCAATGCCGACGGTTCGGTTTCCGGCGGACCGATGTACTACATCGAACGGGGCCTCGGTAAAAAATGGAAGTGGCTGGCTGTAGCGTTTGCCACCTTTGCCGTAATCTGCTCTTTCCTTACGGGCAATGGTGTCCAGGCCAACACCGTAGCCGATACCATGCTGAGTTCTTTCGGTATTCCGAAGGTGGTGACGGGACTGGTAACGGCAACCCTGGTCGGGCTGGTTATCATTGGCGGTATCAAGCGTATCGGACTTGTGGCGGCACGCCTGGTGCCCTTTATGGCCGTGCTCTACATTGCAGGTGCTATTGTCGTGCTCTTGCTGCACCACACCGAAATCATCCCCTCCCTCGCACTGATCTTTACTTCGGCCTTCAACCCGCAGGCCGGTGCGTTTGGCATCGGTTCCGGAGCATTCATGATGACCTTTGTATGGGGCATCCGGCGCGGTCTGTTTTCCAACGAAGCCGGACAGGGCTCCGCCCCCATCGCCATGGCTGCAGCAAAAACCAATGAACCGGTCCAGGTGGGCGTGGTCGCCTTGCTGGGCCCCTTTGTCGATACCATTGTGATCTGCACCATGACCGGCCTCGTGATCATCTCAACCGGTGCCTGGGAATCCCACCATCCGGCCAACCTGGACCTGAATCATCCGGAGGTAACCTACGTGGTCGGTGATCGCGAGGTCACACGGAACACACTCACCGCAGATGCCGCGCCCGTTGTGATCACCATTCAGGACGGGGTTCCCGCAGACGGCTTCTTCCGTTTTTACGGGGTGGATGTGGATACCATTTATGCGGATCCCTCACGCGTCGCACTTTTCAACGGCACCATCACCATCTTTGGCGGCGAGGCGCTGGCCAGGGACGCCGATGACAACGTATACACGCACCTCAATACCGCTGTCATCCAGAACGGGGCGCCGCTGACAGCCGCCGCCTTTGAAGTGGGGCTCTCACCGCTCTTTCCGGGTGGCGGACTTCTGGTGACGTTTTCCGTACTCCTGTTTGCCGTTTCGACCTCCATCAGCTGGAGCTACTATGGCGAACGGTCCATCCACTACCTGTTCGGTGACCGTTCGATATTCTATTACCGGCTGGTATACGTCACAATGCATTTTATTGGAGCGGTACTGACCCTGGGCCTGGTATGGACCTTCGGGGATATCATGCTCGGGCTGATGACCTTCCCGAACCTGATCGCACTGTTTGCATTGTCCGGTGTGGTCTACAAGGCAACCCAGAAGTACTTCGAGACCTATACGACCTGAGATTCAGCCGTCACATAACATTGCAGAACAATTTTTCTGTCGTCGCACGCAGAAAGTCACAGCAGATACGTTAACAAACGGAGCTTTGAAAGGTCCGGCCGAATCTGGTTGCCGGGCCACAACCACATTCTATGAATACAGATTTTAAAAATGTAACACTGGTGGATCATCCCGTCGTGGCCCGTGACCTCACCGTACTTCGCAACAAAAACACCCCTCCCCCCGTGTTCAGGTCGGCGCTCGGACGCATAGCCATTATCCTGGCCTACCATTCGCTTAAGGGGCTTCCGTTGCGCAAGGTCACGGTGGAAACCCCCATTCAGAAAACGGACGGCTACGAACTGGATACCGAAATCGCCGTGGTCTCCATACTTCGCGCCGGGCTGGGACTTGTGGATGCGGTCATGCAGTTCATACCCGAAGCCAAAGTCGGTCACCTCGGGATGTATCGCGACGAGGAGACCCACCGTCCGATCGACTACTACTCAAAAATTCCCGGCAATATTGACCGGCACCATGTTCTTCTGGTGGATCCGATGCTGGCAACCGGCGGAAGCGCCGTCGATTCCATCTCTTTTCTGAAGAGCAAGGGCGCAAAAAATATCCGGTTCATGTGCCTGATTTCAGCACCCGAAGGTATCAGGATGATACAGGAGGCGCATCCGGACATATCCATCATTACCGCGGCCATCGATGAGCGCCTCAATGAGGATGCATTTATTGTACCGGGCCTCGGTGATGCCGGCGACCGGATTTTTGGCACTATATGATGCATCCATGATGCATCCATGATGCCTCCGTTATACCTCAGGATGCCCTGGACAATCCATGAAAGGTCCATCAGCGGGCTTGGCCCTGACACACAAGGCCATGCTTGTACTTGTCATGTTAATTCTATCTGCCGTTATGTATCAAAATTTTTAACACATGAACCTGAGACCGATCCATATAAGGGCATTGGCATTGGTTTTGCTTCTGATACCTGCGCTTTTTTTCAGTGCCTGCACGGATCTGTCGGAATATGACCGTGAACGGGTAAGGGATGCCATGGCAGACTCCCTCCTTTCGGTCACCGAATCCCGAAATATCCGCA
>SKYY01000228.1 GCA_007127665.1 Balneolales bacterium
CAGGGAGTTCGGCAGGGACGACAACATGGTGATCATCGCGTTCCGCCACGACTCGCTCTTCACGCCTGCGCACCTGCTGCAGATCCGCCGCATGGCCGATGATCTGGGTACGCTCCCCTATCTCGAGGAAGTCCGCAGCCTCTGGACCATCCAGGAATTTACAAGCGAAAACGGGTCACTGAACGCCCGCCCCTATTTTGATGATGAAATCGTTGTTTCGAAACTTGGAATTGATGAACCAGGCCAGGCCAGCGATGATAACAGCAAAAGCGCGGAAAGCTATGCAAAGTCGCGTAATTTGGAAGCCAAGTTTTCAAAAAACACAGCCAGGCTTGAAAACATCCGCGACAGAATGCTGGAGGATCCGTTCGTCAACGGGACCTATCTGGGTTCGGGTGGAACGGCAACGGCGCTCTTTCTCCGCATTGATGATGAGAAAAACACATTTACCAACCGCAGGGAGCTGCTCTCCCGCATGGATGAGTTGCTGGAGCCGTACCGCGCCCAATATGAGCTGAACGTATCGGGACTCCCCTATTTCCGGACCCGCTACGTCGAAACACTCAACAGGGAGATCCTGTTTTATGTTTCCATTGCTTCCCTGATGATCATCCTTATTCTCTGGCTGCTATTCCGGACGATTCTGGGCGTTATTCTTCCCATCAGCATCGTCTGGCTCACCATCCTTTTCGTTACCGCCATTCTTGTAATGACGGGTGGATATTTTGAAATCCTGAGCAGCACCATCGCTCCCATCCTCTTGTGCGTGGGTGTGGCGGACTCGGTGCATATGCTTTCGAAGTACCAGGATCTCCGTCTACAGAATAAAAGCCGCGATGAGTCCCTTCAGCAGATGATTCTTGTGCTTGGCACGGCCACGCTGCTGACCAGTGTCACTACGGCCATCGGATTCCTCACCCTGATGACCAGCGACGTCATGCCCATGCGCCGTTTTGGCATTTACACAGCCGCAGGCGTGCTCATTGCCTTTCTGATTACCGTTTTCATCCTCCCCTCCGTGCTCAAACTCCTGCGCAACAGAACACCGGTGGAAGACAAAAGCCGGATATTCTTCCGGAAAGTAGGATCCGTTCTCTCATCCACGCATCGCACGGCTCGCCGGCATCCCCGCAAGGTGGTGGTCACGACATTGCTGGTTACGATGGTTTTTTCCATCGGCATCACGCAGCTGCGCACCAACAGCCGGGTATTCGATGACATCGGAGAAAATTCGGAGCTGATCCGTCAAAGCCGCTTTCTTGACAAGTACCTTGCACCACAGTTCCCGCTTGAAATCATTGTGGATACCGGTCAGGAGGACGGTGTCTACGACCCTGACCTGCTGAAACGCATCCAGAAACTCCAGGACCATCTGGTGACATATGACGAAGTGGAGCAAAGCATCTCATTCGCAACACTCTTGTCCCGTGTGGACCGGGTGATGCGCGGAAGTCCGGATGGGACCCTGCCCGATTCCCGTCCGCTCATCGCGCAATATGACCTGCTTTTGGAGATGACCGGCGGGACGGCCGTATCCGGTTTGAATGACTTTGAAAACCGCCAGACGCGCATCATTGCCCGGGCCTACGATGCCGGTTCCTACCGTATCAACCTGATGCGGAAAGACCTGGAGTCCTATCTGGATGAACTGTTCCCGGGTGAGTCGGTTATGCTTACGGGGTCCACCATCCTCTCTGCAGACCTCACGGGCAACATTGTCAGGGCGCTGACATGGAGTATCGGACTGGCATTCCTGTTCATATCCGTGATCATGGCGCTGCTCTTCCGGAACGCCAAGCTTGTGCTCATTTCGCTGCTTCCCAACCTGATCCCGCTGCTCATCACGGCCGGGTTCATGGGCTTTGCCGGTATTGACATCCGCCCTTCCACAGCCGTTATCTTTACAATAGCTTTCGGTATTGCCGTGGATGACAGCATCCATTATCTGGCACGTTTCCGTATGGAGACGCTCCGCGGATCCCCCCTCCATACCGCCGTCAAAAACACGACCATTCACACCGGCAGGGCCATCGTGCTCACCAGCCTGATTCTTCTGGTTGGCTTCGGTGTACTGGGCACGAGCTCGTTCGAGTCCAACATGCTGATGGGGTTGCTGACCTGCCTGACGATTTTCACCGCCCTGGTTGCCGATCTTCTGTTTCTGCCTGCGCTTATCTACTGGTTGAACCCGAAAATCACAATCGGGGAAGTATCTTCTCAAGATGGGCTTTTATCGCCTCGAACGTCTCCGCGGCCGAGCGTGACGAATCAAATACAACAATCCGTTCCTCGCGGGCAGCAAGAGCATCAAATCCAGCATTGACACGTTTGAAGAAATCGGGACCCGCTTGTTCCATACGGTCTTCCTTCCTTACGCTTTTGCGACGCTCATACGCGATTTCAGGGTCCAACTTCAGGTAAATTGTAATATCCGGTTCCAGGTTTTGCGTAGCTAGCTTGTTCAGCTGTTCTATATCGGGAACGGGAATGATCTGCCGGCCATATCCCTGATATGCCGTAGTCGAGTCGTAAAACCGGTCCAGGATCACAATGGCTCCGGTTTCAAGAAGCGGCCGGATGCGGGTGGCGACAAGCTGGGCGCG
>SKYY01000056.1 GCA_007127665.1 Balneolales bacterium
GAACGCATCATGCTTTACCGCTATCCGGTGGATCTGTCCGTCGGAGCCAACTATGTCGGGGAATCGGATACTTCGGGACTGGTGCAATTCCAATATCTGCGTGAAGGCAAGTACAAGGCATTCTGGTTGGATGACCGCAACCGCAACCGTCGGTGGGACCGTGAGCGTGAAGCGGCGCAACCCTTTTCAACCGATACCCTGGTACTTGACAGGGCAGGAGAGGCGGATCTGGGCAAAGTGTTTATCATCCGGTCGGACACCATCCCGCCGAGCCTTCAGGCCGTCGGAATGCTTTCGGAAGTCCGGCTGCGCCTGCGCTTCAGCGAGGATATTGAAATCGGGGATGATGCTCACATCTCCATCTTCCATGAAGACCATACCCACGCTGCGGACGCGGTTCCGCTTTTTGTGGATCCGGACAATCCGAACATCCTGTTCGCCCAGGCGAGAGACCCGCTTCCTGACGAGGCCCTCTATCACCTCGAAATACAGGGCATCACCGATGCCGCCGGGAATCCCGCCGAATTTGATATCGAACCATTCCCCGGTTCCGATGAAGCGGATACCACATTTGCACGCTATATCGCCAATGAGAGCCGGCTTGGCGTAGCCCCGGATGAGCCGATCGTATTTCGCTATGCCAAATTGCTCGAGGACTCCCCGGCAGTTCTGGATTCGCTCATTGTTGTAGAAAGCGAGCTGACGCATCAGCCGTGGCCGCACGCGGAAATAGTTGAGCAATTCCTGAACGTATACCCGGACGGGGAATGGCGGCGTGGCGAAAACTACGAAATTCGTGTCTGGGATGAAAACCGTATGGAACATGTATCCATCAACCCACGAATCTTGTTTGAGGACGAGCTTGGTGCGCTTGCTGTTCGTGTGGAAGAACCGCGAACCGATTCCACCCGGCACCGCGCCCGCCTGGTGGATCCGCAGGGCGTGACCATACGAGACCGGGTTTTCCTGGATGAGACAGAGTTCACCAATGTGCCATCGGGGTCGTATCTGCTGAAAGTGTTTGAACTCAGAGAGGGCTCACGCGAATGGGACCCCGGAAGGGTTGACCCGTTCCGGCCGCCGGCCCACTATTTCATACAGCGAAACGTTCCGGTCGAACGCGGCCTTACCGGACAAGTTTTTGTGGAATGGGAATAGGCAAAGCTGTTTTTCTGTTGCTGCTGAGTCTGGCGCTGGTAATTGTGACGTGCCGCGATTCCAATGCACAGCCATCCGATACACTGCTCCTGCCATACATGGAGCCGCTGTGGGACTTTGATGACGCCCGGTCCGCTGAACTGCGATTCGATGGCACACTATTCATCACGGATGCCGGCACCGGCAATCTGTATACTTTCCTGCTGGATACGGCCACAGTCAAGCCGGGTCAGCTTGTTCCCGGACTTCGGAATCCCGATGGCCTTACACTGGTCATGGAAACCTATACCGCCGTAGCAAGCCCGACAGCCGGGGAGGTGACCCTTCTGGATGAGGAGCTCGTCTACATGCGCGATGTGTCGGTACCCTCCTGGGTGCCGGATGCCGATACTTTTCAACCAGGCGATATTACAAGCAATGCGTTCGGTGAGCTTTTTATTCTGGATGGTTTGGCCGGGCGGGTTTACCATTTCAATGCCAATGGCGCCTATCTGCATCATATTGAACTGAAGGATATGATTTCCCCGGCCCGGATCGTTTATTACGAGGAATCTCTGTTTATTGCGGACCCCGGAAGCGGCAAACTTCACGTACTGTCCGATTCGGGACATGAGCTGGCGACCATTGGTACATTTCCAGAGTTGTCGCGGGTTCGTATCCTGGATGATACGATATGGATTTTGTCCGGCGGGGTTGCCCATATTTTTGCGATGACAGGTGAGCATATTGGTAATCTGAAGCCCGAAAAACCGACAGGTGCACTGCGCGATGTGGCAGGTGACGGAAACCAGGTGTTTTTATTGACACATGGTTCTTTGTATTTTTGGAGTTCTACACCTTGAACCAAACGGACTGCCTGAAATGGCCACGCACATACACTTCATCATGCAAAAAAAAACGGGGAAGCGTCGGCTTTTCCACTCTCTGCTGGCTATTCTTACCGGTATTCTGATTCTGTTATGGCCTGATGCACTTTACTATATCCTTGGGAGTTATCTCATTGCAACGGGAGTGTTGTCATTGGTTTTCCGGGCTCCTTCTTTCCTTGTGGCGGTTTCTATTGTGACAGGTATATTCATTTTCATTTTTCCCTCGTTTATACCACACTTTTTCGCGTTCTTTTTACTGGTGATTGGAATCGGTTCGCTTTTGAGCGGTGGATTCGCGCTGGCAGTGATCCCGCTGCTTGCCGCGGGACTGCTGTTGGCGTTCCCGGATATCATTTCCATAATTGTAGCGGCCTTTCTTCTGCTCTATGGAATCACATCCATCGTTGCCATGATCCAGACGCGAAGAAAAGATGAGGAAATCATCGAAGTTTACTAGTAACAGCATTATCATCCAGCGACTAAGCAATGAGCATTACTGACTTTAACCATCTAAGAGCCAGGGAATGGGCTACTGCAGCATTGGTTCTTGCTATCTCATTTATTCTGGTCTTTGGTTCCCGGACCTCCCGCCTCGGGAGTGAATCCGCAATATCGCCACGAACGGAAACCGTGCTTCTGATCCACGAGACGATAGGCCTCGAAGAGCTTGTAGAACTGCTGGATACATACGGTTTCCGTTTTGACGTTGCGGAACTGAAATGGGCTGCCGGCATACTTGGGTGGCGGCGTTTCAACCAGGGGCGGTATGTGTTTCAGGAACCGGTCGGTTATCCGGATTTTTTCTCAAAACTTGCATTCGGCCTCCAGGATCCCATGCTTATACGAATTCCGCCGGGAGCCGACAAGCAGGCGCTGAAAGAGCGTATAGCTGCGCAGATGCAATTTGAGACGCATGAACTGGCCGCCGCAATGCGCGACACCAGCATGCTCAACCGTCATGGCATTGAGGCGCATCAACTCTATGGGCGCATCCTGCCCGATTCGTATGAAGTATACTGGACCTCCACGCCTGACCGCTTGTTGGAACGCCTGTTATCTGAGTTTGATGCGCGTGTTACCGAACCCTATGCCGCACGCATGGAAGAACTGGGTCGGACGGTTGATGAAATAACCACACTCGCATCCATCATTGAATGGGAAGCACGTTATGATGATGAAAAACCTGCCATAAGCGGGCTGTACTGGAATCGGTTGAATCGGCGGTGGCGGCTGCAGGCCGATCCCACCGTCAACTACGCAAAAGGGGAACGAAGCAGGCTTGTATTTGCCGATTATCGGATCGACCATCCCTACAACACCTACCGCATCCACGGACTTCCACCGGGCCCCATCACGAATCCGTCACTTGCTTCCATACGGGCCGCGCTTTTTCCTGAGGAACACAGCTATATGTTTATGGTGGCAAACCCGGATGGCAGACACAACTTTTCACGCACGTATGCAGAGCATCGCAGGAAGAGCAGGGAGTGGACCGACTGGTTGCGAGAACAGCGTCGGATACGGGCGGAAATGGAGCGTCAGGAGGCCTTGGGCCAGGAAACAGCTGGAAGTGCGCAGTGACAAGCAGATGCTGTCCGTGAAATCAGGTGCGGATGAAAACCTGTGGATGAAAACCTGCGGATGAAAACCTGCGGATGAAAACCTGCGGATAAAAACAGTTGCGTCATAAATTCGCAATTCCTTCAAGAATAAAGGATAATATTGTGAATATCCTTATTCCCACCTTATTTGTCTGGCATCATGGCACTTCTGGAGCTCATTTCAGCTGATTTTGACTGGTTCAACTACCTGGTCCTTCCGTTGATGATATTTGCCGCCCGGGTAGTTGATGTGACCCTGGGGACTTTGCGGATCATCTTTGTTTCACGCAGCATGAGAGTACTTGCACCCATGATCGGATTTGTGGAGGCGCTGATCTGGCTGCTCGCAGTGGGTCAGATATTTCAAAGCCTGACTAACATCGGGCTCTATTTTGCATATGCGGCGGGTTTTGCAGCCGGGAACTATATCGGGATCTATCTGGAAGGGAAAATTGCCATGGGACTGCTCTGTGTGCGGACCATCACCACGGAAGATGCCACCGAACTGATTGAGTATCTGAAGGAAAATGATTTCGGGGTCACCTCCGTGTCGGCCAGCGGTATCAGCGGACAGGTAAGGCTGATTCTGAGTGTCATCAAGCGTAAAGAATTGCAGCGCATGATCCAGATTATCAATGAAAAGATGCCCAAAGCGTTCATATCCATCGAAGATGTGCGGTCGGTCAGTGAAGGCTTCTTTCCCCAGAAGAGCCTGGGACTGTTTTCGCGTCTGCCACTTAAGCGAAAGTGAAGTTCTGGGTGGCGGTATCTGGAAATCGGATGAAATGCTCTGTCAACGGCAATGAATTATATTCAAGCCATGACCCGGATTCGCATTGCAACTGATTCCTGCAACTGGATTACCATCTCATCAACCTGGGTCCGCATCAAAACCCGCATCGACGTCCACCTCTTCCTCCTTCTCCTCCGGGGCCTCATATTGCTCGGCTCCGTCAAGTGTAACATGCAGAAAGTGCAGATGCTGGTTGACGTGTGTTCCCCGGAAATCGATGTTGGTGATCATGCCCTCATGAAGCGGACGATGCCGCAGCTTTTGCTTGATGCGAGAAGGGTTCTCGAAGTCACTGATGGACTGGAACAACAAGGTTGCCACATCATAGCCCAGATGAGCGAAATCATCGGGACGGAAGCCTGCAAGTGACTGGAAATTGTTACGGAATTGATATGCCTCTCTGCTGTCATCATTCCGGTGGAAAAAACTGCTGTAGTAGATATCGAAGCGGCGCCGGCGGGTGTCGCTGAGTTCGATGTGCGCCATCTCCTCGTTGCCGAGGATGGTGACATCACTCCGGAATGCCTGAAGATCATTGAGAATCAGATCGATAAGCTGTTCGGCCCCGCCGCCTGTTACCGAAATATAGAGTCCCTTTACTGGTACAAGCTCAAAATCCTCATCATCGAAGTAGCGCTCGACGAAGCGACGGTCTCCGGCAAAGTGAGGGGTGATATGTCCAACTTCAAAAGCACGGGCTTCGAAATCCTCACTGAAATAATGGATTACGGTAGCTCCCAGGCGTTCGGCTTCGTTGCGGAACTCGCGCGCTTCTCTGGCTACCGGGAGATTCTTTTGCGTTATGACGGCGAGGGTATCCAGCTTCAGTGTATTGACGGCAAATTGAGCCATGGCCCGTCCGCGTGCTTCAAATGTGGGATTGATCTGGTACAGATACGGGTTCTTGATGTTGATGGTATCGGCATTGGCAAGGGGTGGGATCACCGGAATCTGATAGTATTCGGCGAGATCGCGGATACGGTAGGCGGCATCGGAAAAAAGCGGACCGATGACCGCGTCGGCGTGATGCTGCCAGGCAAGCCGGGCCATGGCAGCTTCCAGGGTCAGCAGCGTGTCCGATGTCTCCATGTGATGCAACCGGATATGCTTGTCGTTTTGCGAACGGTTGAACTCTTCGGCCGCCAGCAGATATCCCATGTACAGCGAACGCGAGACCTGCCACTCACGGGTACCGGGTTCGGTTGCAGGCAGCAGTATGCCTATGTTGTATACAATACCCGATGGCGCCTTGCCATACGAAGAGCCGCTTTGGGTGGGCATCCGCTGAATGCGGCGGTCTACCGCAGCCAGGATGTTGGTGTCAATCGTAGCTTCAAAAAAGGGATGAAGCGCATCAAAAAGCTGCCGGGCTTCGGCCCGACTCATCTGATCAAGCCCGAACCGCAGGAGATCCAGCTGAACTCTTGGATTCTCACTCTGCTGAAAGGCCACTCTTCGCTGTTCCGTCGTCAGATAACCCATAATCTGCTGGTACAGCCGGTCCGCCTCACGGTGAAGGTTCTGATAGGCGGGACGCGACTTCAGATTGTATAGCAGATCCAGGCTTCTTCCGAACTGGCGGGTCTGAAATTCACAGAGCGCCAATGTGTAACGCGCTTCATCAAACAGTCTGGGATCGTCGCTTCGCGATACCTTGCGCAGGCTGTTTCGCGCAAGGGGATAACTGCTGATGGTAAAATAACTCTTGCCGGCAAAAAGGTGGGCTTCGGGGGTATCCAGCTGGGAGAAAAAGAATGCGGCCGAATCATATTGCGCTTCACTGTAAAAACGCATCGCCCTGTCAAAAACTTCGTCAACCGGTTCATCATTGCGGTGCTCGTTGTATGAACCATCGGGCTGGCCCGGTACTTCAGGGTCTTGTCCTGTCGACACTGCCGGCTGGCCCGATGGCTCGTCGGGCTGGTCCATGGCTTCGGTGACTCGTTCCAATGCCACTGCCGGCTGTCCCGATGATTCTGCGTACAGGTGCGATGTCTCGGTGTCTTGTCCCATACCTGCAGCCTGCTGGCCGTAAACGGGTGAAACGGGGACCGTCAAGCTGGCGGACCAAACGAACAGTATGGCCAGAGAAATTCGTGAGAATGCGTTCATCTGTGTTTTTTAATTAATATTACAACAGCGGCCCGACTGATACCTATTCCCATTCGATCGTTGCGGGCGGCTTGGAACTGATATCATAAACCACGCGGTTAATCCCTTTCACTTCATTGATAATGCGATTGGATACATTGGCAAGGAATTCGTAGGGGAGATGTGCCCAGTCAGCCGTCATACCGTCCACGCTGGTCACAGCACGCAACCCGACAACATACTCATACGTACGCTCGTCACCCATCACACCTACGCTCTGCACGGGCAACAAAACCACCAGCGCCTGCCATACCGAGTCATAGAGATTCTGCGTACGCAATTCCTCAATGAAAATGGCGTCGGCTTCCTGTAGCAGCCGCACTTTTTCACGGGTGACATCAGAAAGAATGCGTATGGCAATTCCCGGACCGGGGAAGGGATGCCGGCTTATGAAATCCCTGGGAATGTCCAGGGCCAGGCCAACTTCACGGACCTCGTCCTTGAACAGCTCACGGAGCGGCTCGAGCAGTTCAAGGTTCATCTTTTCCGGCAGGCCACCCACATTATGATGCGATTTTATCGTGACCGACGGTCCGCGGAAAGATACGCTTTCGATCACATCCGGATAGAGCGTACCCTGGGCCAGGTGAGTGAACCGGTCGTCATCCGAAACAGCTTCGTCAAACACCTCTATGAAGGTGTTGCCAATGATTTTCCGCTTCTTTTCCGGATCGCTGACCCCTTCCAGCCGGTCAAGGAACAGGGTGGATGCGTCCACCGCCTTGACGGGCAGCTTGAGCTTCTCGGTGTAGAGCCGCTGCACGTCCTCGAACTCGTTTTTGCGAAGCACTCCGTTATTGACGAAGACGCAAAGCAGGCGGTCGCCGATGGCCCGGTGGATCAGTGTGGCGGCCACGGTCGAATCCACCCCGCCGGAAAGCCCGCAAACGACACTGCCGTCGCCAACGGTTTCGCGTATCTGCTCGATGGTGCTTTCAATGAACGAGCCCGGAGTCCAAAAACCTTTGAGCCCGCAGATATTGCGGACGAAGTTGTGAAGCATTTCCCGTCCATGCTCCGTGTGGACGACTTCCGGGTGGAACTGGACCCCGTACACCGGACGCAGGCTGTGCTTCACGGCAGCCACCGGTGCATTGTCGGTCCGGGCGATCACCTCGAACTGATCAGGCAGGGTTACAATGTGATCCCCATGGCTCATCCAGACGATGCTGTCGTCGGGCAGGCCGGCGAAAAGCTCATTGCGCTTCAGGACCGATATGCGTGCCCGTCCGAACTCACGTTTCTCAGCGTGGGAGACAGATCCCGGCGAAATCGAGTGCGTCATGATCTGAAGTCCATAGCAGATGCCCAAAACAGGAACATCCAGTTCAAATACGGTCTCATTCAGTTCCGGAGCACCCGGATCGTTGACGCTCATGGGTCCGCCCGAAAGGATCACTCCGGATGGCGGCCGCGATTCGAACGTTTTCAGGTCGACGTTGTAAGGGTGTATTTCACAATAGACCTGGCTTTCGCGAACCCTGCGGGCAATCAGCTGATTGTACTGGGAGCCGTAATCCAGGATCAGGATCCATTCATTTTCGGGTTTGATCATTTGGCACAGATCCCTTCCGGGGGATTAAGCGTGATCAGGCAATAATTTCATTGTAGTCATCTACCGAAAGCAGTTCTTCGAGCTGGGCGGGCTCACTCAGCTTGATCTTGATCATCCATCCCTTTCCATAGGGATCTTCGTTGATCAGTTCCGGCTCATCTTCCAGGGCTTCGTTCCACTCAAGGACCTCGCCTGACACCGGCATGTAGAGCTCGGACACGGTTTTAACGGCTTCGACAGTGCCGAACGTATCATCCTTGTCCACCGACTCTCCAACCTTGTCGATTTCGACAAAAACGATATCACCGAGTTCGTTCTGTGCAAAATCGGTGATGCCTACGGTTACCGTTCCATCACCGTTGTCGCGAACCCATTCGTGTTCACGTGTGTATTTGAGTTCTTTGGGATGATTCATAATGGTTTTTTTTAGGAAGGATCGGGTTGAAACTTGAAATGATTTTCAAGGTATTTGGTATCAAAATGACCGCTGATAAAATTCGGATCATTCATCAGCTGCAGCTGATATGGAATATTGGTCTTGATTCCCTCAATTACAAATTCATTCAGGGATCTTTTCATGCGTTCGATGGCCAGGCGCCGGTCAGGTGCACTGACGATCAGTTTGGCTATCATTGAATCGTAATTGGGCGGGACGGAATACCCTGCGTAAGCGTGCGTATCCACCCGCACACTGTGTCCGCCAGGAAGGTGGAACGTAGTGATCTTTCCGGCGGAGGGACGGAAATTGAATTCCGGATCTTCGGCATTGATCCGGCATTCGATGCTGTGTCCGCGCATCTTGAGGGGTTTTTTATCGAGCGGCAGTCCGGCGGCAACCTCTATCTGGCGCTGGATGAGGTCCTCATTGGTGACTTCCTCGGTGACCGGATGTTCTACCTGGATCCGTGTATTCATCTCCATGAAGTAGAAATTGTGGTCTTTGTCGAGCAGAAACTCGATGGTTCCGGCACCTTCGTACTGGATGGATTCGGCTGCGGCGATGGCGGCCTGTCCCATTTTTTCACGAAGCTGGGGTGTCATGACGGGACAGGGGGCTTCTTCCACCATTTTCTGGTAGCGTCGCTGCATGGAGCAGTCGCGTTCGCCGTAGTGGGTTACCAGCCCGTGACGGTCGCCGACGATCTGGATCTCGACGTGGCGCGGTTCCACGATGAATTTCTCCATGTAGATGTCACCGTTGCCAAAGCAGGACACGGCCTCGTTGCGCGCGGCAATGAGCTGGCGGTCGATTTCCTTTTCTTCCATGACGATCCGCATACCGCGTCCGCCCCCGCCGGCCGACGCCTTGAAAATGACGGGATAGCCGATGTCGGCGGCGATTTTTTTTGCTTCTTCCGGTGAGCGGATTACGCTCGGGCTTCCGGGAATGGTCGGCACGCCGAATTTCATGATGTTTTCACGGGCCATGGACTTGTTGCCCATGGTGTCGATCATCTTGGGAGACGGGCCGATGAACTTGATGTTGTGTTCTTCGCAGATGCGGGAAAATTCGGCATTTTCCGCAAGAAAGCCGTAGCCGGGATGGATGGCTTTTGCATCGGTGATTTCCGCGGCGGCGATGATGCGCGGGATCTTGAGATAGCTGTCCCGTGCGGCAGGCGGACCGATGCAAACGGCCTCGTCGGCGAATTTCACGTGCAGGCTTTTTTCATCCGCCGTGGAGTAGACGGCAACCGTCTTGATACCCATTTCGCGGCAGGTCCGGATGATGCGCAGCGCAATCTCGCCCCGGTTGGCAATAAGGATTTTATCAAACATGGTGCAGGTCAGGATGGATCGATGTGAAAGAGCGGTTGGTCAAATTCCACGGGCTGTCCGTCTTCAACCAGAATTTTGACAATTTTGCCAGAGTGCTCCGATTCGATCTCATTCATGATTTTCATGGCTTCCACAATGCAGATTACGGTACCTTTTGATACCGTATCGCCGACGTTTACGAATGCGTCGGACTC
>SKYY01000177.1 GCA_007127665.1 Balneolales bacterium
CCATACAAGATTCTGGAAGTGTGATCTGCAACATCAGCGCCAGATCCGGTAGCCGAGACGGACCTCATCCGCAATTTCAGAAAAGCGACTGCTGCACCAGGCTTCTTCCGCATCCTCCAAAACCAGTATACCCTGCCGGGCCATTTTGCTGAGAAGCATCCTCCAAAGCCAGTATACCCTGCCGGGCCATTTTGCTGAGACGCATCCTCCAAAACCAGTATATCCTGCCGGGCCATTTTGCGGCCCGGGTTTCAGGTATAAGAGGGAGGGGGGTGATTTAATGGGTGACTACTACTTGAGCAGCATCATGGTGCGTCGTGCAGTGAAATCGCCGGCGACGACTTCGTATATGTAGGTGCCTGAGGCAAGTCCGCCTGCATCGAAGCGTACGGCATGCAGGCCGGGCAGATGCTGCTCGTCGGCAAGTACGGCTACCGGCCGGCCCAGGATATCATAGACGGTGACCCGGACGTGGGATGCAGCCGGCAATTCAAAGGTGATGCGCGTGTCGGGGTTGAAGGGGTTGGGATAGTTCTGGTTGAGTGCGAACGTTTCGGGGATGCCCGGCTCAATGGGTTCCACACCCAGCGGATCGCGTACGTATACGCTTGCCGTGTCGGAAAATGTTTCGAAATGGGCTACAACGTATCCTCTGCCATAGTCATTGGCCGAGAACCGGCCGTCGGCGCTTATTTCCCCGTCAAGGTCGATAAGCTCCCAGGTAACCTCATCGGCGGCATCGGGAAGATCGTATCCCCACATGTCATAAAAACTTGTGGAAAAAGTTGTTGTTTCAGAAGTGTCCAGGGCTACATGATCCGGTGAAATGACCAGGCTTTCGCCGATGTCAGCATATGAAACTTCGGCTACGGCCAGAATTCCGTTTGCAACAGGCCGGTAGGCACCGAGGCCGAAGCTCCAGTCGTGGTTGTTTTTATTTTCGTCGCGCACGACAAGCGTACTGGATCCGCCGCCGTCAAGGTTCACCGCATTCCAGGCACCAAGGTCTTGCATTATCGTGGCCATCTCCCGCATGCTTGCACCCCGGCTGAAGTGCTGACGTCCGTCCACCACGGCAAAAATGACTATTGTGCTGTCTTTGTTGAAACCTACTGCGGTACGCGGGTGGCGTTCTCCCGAATGGTTTTGTCCGAATCCTTCAAATCCCACGAATTCGCTTGTGGCATGCTCGCCGTTGGTAAGCAGGCGCGGACCGCCACCCATGAGCTCGGCAATCTGTTTTTCAGCCAATTCGTCATGCCGGGTCGGAACGACTTTCATGGTGATGTGCACCTGGTCGTCGACCTCCAGTTTTTCGTACAGATCATCGGCGATGGCACCGGTGCCGGTCAGCACGTAATCGTCCGGTCCGATGGTCATGTTACCCTGGTGCCGCTCAACGGCGGTCACTTCAAACTGTACCGGAGCGTTGGTGGTGATATCCTCGAGGGGACGGAGCCGCCATTCCGTGGCGGTGTCGTCAGACCGGGTTGTGTTGCCAGTGTAGTAATTGTAGAGCACCAGCGCATTGTTTGCCTGCTGACGGTTTAACCGGAGAATCCGGAACGTGGACTCATCATTCAGGCGGAGTTCACCGTCGAAGTTGAGGATGTCGACTACCGGCATGCCGTCGGCAGTCATGCCGAAAGAGGAGCGGTTCCGGTGTCCGCCGAAGACATATTCGCCGCCGATGATCTGTCCGTCTGCCAGTTTACCATAGGGGCCGGATCCGAAATAATCCCCGTTCAGGGCACCGATGACCAGATGTCCGTTTCCGGTGTTCCGGGTGGACATGTTCCGGGTCATTTCGTTGCCCAGGCTGAGACGGTCATTTGCAAGAACCGTGGTAATCTTGTTCTCCGGGAGGGATATGTCAATTTTTAGTGCTGAAATACGCAGATTGGGGGATCTGGCGTCGATGTAGGTAAACGTGGTTCCCGGTCCGACCACCGTGCGGGTGGTGTCCCGGGCCTGAGCCGGAGCCTGTGGAAGGATCAACCAGAATGTAATGAGAATGGGGAGAAATCGTAACAGATATTTCATGGTGTCTGTGTTATTCTTTGGAAAGAGACGGACAATTTTCGATGTCTTCGGGTGCTGGCATCTGTGCCCGTTTTATTGGAAAAGACAAGTAGTCCCTGTAACCGGAAAGCGAACACCGGTACCTGCAATTTGCAAAATTGTTCCGATGGAATCAACGATAAAAGCCATTTCTTTAATGGGATACGATGTAACGGTACTTCACGTTTAAATGCAACAGGCAGTTGCCGGATACCGGGCAAAGTCATATCTTTCTATTTCTGAAAGGATGGATTTTCACTGCATTTGAGGATGCAGCTCAGGACATCTTTTCATTCAATTTGAAGGGTTCTTAGCTCAGTTGGTTAGAGCGCTACGTTGACATCGTAGAGGTCGCTGGTTCGAATCCAGTAGAACCCACGCCTGTTCAGATAGTGATTTTAAGAAAACGCCTCCTGCCAGTCGCGGGCGGCGTTTTTTGCAATAACTTGTTGTTTGTTAAATGGCTTGCCGGGAGGTCAGCCAAGGGTGGTTGGGGAAAA
>SKYY01000017.1 GCA_007127665.1 Balneolales bacterium
CCACCGGTATTCTTCCGGCATCGGAGATGCGGTAGCTTGCTTGGGCCGAAATGCCACGTACCATGCTCCGGAACACCGGTGGAATCTCAGCAAATTCGGCCGATGCCGTAACCCTGTTTACTTCCCCCCTTACCGGCATTGCTCTCAGATCCACGGATGCCAGTCCTTCCGTGTTGGTAGTCACGCGGTCCGCCTCATTTCCGTCCTGGTATGTTACATGCAGCGGCAGGTTGGATACAGGCACCTCTCTGCCGTTCTGTGTGTAGACGGCACGGAAAACAACCGGCTCGGCAAGCTGCCTCCCCGGCGCACCGGACTGCTCATCCCCGGATACTACCGAAAGGCGCACGGAAGAGAGCGTCTGCCGTATCTCGGGAACCAGCCGGGCCACACCAAGGACATCACCACGGCCGTACGGCTCCTGTGCAAGGGCATTGTGAGTGGACAAGGCCGAATAGAATGCTGACGCCTGTCCCTGAGCTTCCAGCAGCGCATTGATCCCCGAGATAATCTGCCCTTGTTGTATCAGTCCGCTGCCACTTTCAACCATGGCATCGTAACTTTGCTTAAGACGGTCCAGTTCCGAGCGCAGCTCCCCGACAAACCGCTGCCTGTCAAGGGCGGCCAGGGCGTAGTATCGGCCGGCGTGTTCGCCCTGCATGGCAATTTCCACCCCAAGCAACTGTTCATCAATGCGGGATGTGGTTTCGCTTCGGTACATGGTCTCAAACGAGCCGCGGTCCCCCGAATCCATTTCGGTTACAATGGAAGTTATTTCCGAATCCACCCGAACCCGTATCTGGGCACCAAGAGAAGCCCTGGCCTGCCCGGCGGCTTCGTCCGGGCTACCACCCTCGCCCAAGCCAACGATATAAAAGCCGGTTGGATAGTGCATGCTCCGGCCTTCAAGGTACCATTCCGGTATCTGGGCTTCCGCTTCACCACCGGCAAGCAGGAACGTGTGCCAGGCGGCAGCCGTCATCAGGCAGAGAATCAGAAAGCGGATGGTTATGAGATCTTGTTTCATGAGTAATTGGATTATCCCCCGTCCACTTCCAGTACGAGGAGTTTTCTGTTGATGGTCACCGAGCGGATACGCCCGATACCGCCGTGGCGGTTGAACTCACGAACAAGTGAGCGGTATACGTTTCTTGAATTGCCAAATTCAGCAGGGTCACACCAGATCAGGTAATCAAGCGTCTGGCTGGTGGCTATGTTCTCCCGGGAGGATTGGGTAATGGCATCCACGGCATCCATAAATGCGAACTGGATATCCTCCACATCATCACGACTGAAAAAGTCGGGTATGTTGAGCACGACTTTATACTGCACACCGCGGCTCATGTCGTCCACCCAGTAATTGTTGATTCGAGAAAGCACCTTGTCAATGGCATCGTTCATGGCTTCTTCGGTGGATACGGAACGTTCCCCGCGCCGTCCCTGGCTGTAGCCGGTCTCCGCGCCGAGCAGCCGTCCGGTTGTGGTTTCAAAGGCGCGCACCAGCATGGCTGTACGGGTTGTGCCAAAACCGGCATCTTCCTCTGTGCCGGAAAACGTGATGTAGATGTCGCTGCCGATCTGCTGCGCAATCTGATATGCATAATCTTCCTGCTGGCCTTCTACAAGATTCAGGGCCGAAACCATCTGATCAAGTCCGCTCACCTGCTCGGGAACGACCACATCGTATAGCCGGGCGGTAAGAAAGCTTTCCACAACGGCAGCGGCATGCCGGATGTGCGGGTCGTTGCGCAGCAGGTCGACCGGGTTCTGGTTTGCTGCGGCCTGGGGCAGCACCATGATAAAGGGTCGGCCGATCGCCTCTGTCAGTTCGGACCGGGCTTCAATGATGCGGAACCGCTCAAGTTCATTGTTTATCATTTCGGTGTTGATGCGAAACCGCTTTGTGATCTGCAGACCCGTCCCGTCGTCGGTACGAACCCTTGCAATCAGGCCCGTCTGCTCCCACGAAATCCACTCTTCGATACGATCTATATCAAAGAAATGAGATTCATAGGGTCGAAACCGGTTCCGGGCATCCGTGGTGGACAGCATGGGATCGGTGGAACCGAAAAGAAGAAACCAGACGGCTGCTTTTTTTGCATCGATGGTGGCCATGGGCACACCGTTGTCATTCAGGTCTCTCTCTATCCTTCGCGATCGCGTCTCGGATGACCGGTAGATGCCGGTCGCTTCTATCATGACCTCAGCTGGTGAGGTACGCTCCACCAGGCTTGCCTGTCGTGAGACCGGCAGATCCCTGGCAATTGTATGTGCCGCAATGCTGCACAATACAAACAAAAGAAGGAGGACCGTTGTCCGTTTTTTCATAATTCAGATGATTTTTTTAGTATTTGAAAAGTTTGGATATGGGGGAAGCTTTACTGCTAAGGGTTCAATAGGACCGGAATCCATCAAGGAAACCAAAAAGATTCAGTCCAGTATTACGGATGGAGTAGGTGATACCGGCTGTGAAGAAGAAACCGCCAAGGTTTATTTCACTGTTATCAAAATCAAAATCCAACGACTCGCCGCCCAGCTCAAGTGAAGCCCAAAGTGG
>SKYY01000225.1 GCA_007127665.1 Balneolales bacterium
GATACACGTGAAATGACCACACGTTATCTCGGATGGGATCAGCAGCAAAACCCGGAACTTAATCACTGGCTATATGATGACTTGTGATCCCATCCATGCCTGCTGACCGGAATATTTCTGAAATACCGATTTCAGTACAATTTTTACGAGAAGATTTTAAAGAAGAAAGAATACCATGAGCAAGAATCCTAAAGTCACCATCGCACTGGCATTTGTGCTTACGTTCCTCCTGGGTACGGGCGTGGGGTATCTGCTCTGCGGAACGATGCACTCGCAAAGCGGCATGCCGACACTGTCCGAAGATGAACTCAGCGGACTTGAACGGATAACCCCTGAACCGGCACCGCATGAAACCGATCCGGCAACCCCGGAAACAGAAGAGCCGGTTGCACCCGAGAGGGAGCGGCGAGGGGTCGGTGGTGGAGAGCGTGCGGGTGAAGGAGGCGGCCTGGTCCCCGGAGAGGGAGTCGGAAGGGGACAGGGTTATCGAATGGAAGCAGAATTGCCGGATACCGATACCACAGTGGAAACGATCGGAGCCGAACCGGGGTCGGCAGAACAGGCTCGCGTCCGGCAGAGGACGGATGCCGATGACCATTCGGAGGAACGCCCTGCAAGACGCTATCGCAGTCAGGAACAAGCTGTGCAGGACAGGCAGGAAGCTTCCGGAGTACAGGAGGCAGAGCAACAGGACCGCCGGACCGTGTGGCGGTCGCGCACGGACGATCAGCGGCAAACAGCGCTCAGCCGTTACCGGCTAAGACTGATCCGCGACCTGGATCTCACGGAAGAAGAGGCGGAGGAGTTCTTCAGCGCATTGGAATCGCACAGGCGGCAGATGCGTGAGGAGGTAATCATCCCGCAACGGGAGCTGCGTGAGCGTCATAAACAACTGAGCCAACAGCTGGAACAGGATCTTTCCGAAATTCTTTCCGAAGAACAGATGGAAACCTGGAAAGAGCGCTATGCGCCCCGCATGGACCGGACCTCGCGGGACGATATCGATCGCAGGAGCCGCTGGGACAGAGACAGATCCGGCGAAACCGATCCCGATTGATTCAACGCTCGGGCCGCGATGAAAACAGCACATCAAGGCTCCTCAACGGCACAGGTCCGCCGTAATAGAGGAAGGGTTCACCGAAGTCGACTCCGATCTGCTGGCCATATTCCCGTGCCCGTCCGCGCAGCGCCTCAAAAAACCGTTTGCTGGATACGTAGGTTTGCGGTCCCTCATCATCTTCAGGCGCATCAAACTGGGATGCGAATGCCCGTATCGCCTTCTCCTTGATGCGGATCGTGTCGGTTATGTCAAACACAAAGGTCGGTTCAAAAGGCCAGTGCTGCATGAAGTGCAGGATGTGGCGCGGCCGCCAGGGCTCGGGGTCGGCCCCGGTCACTTCAAGTTTGGTGATACCACTGTAGAACAGGGCATCCAGCGTAAGCTGTGCCGCATTCCGGTGATCCGGATGGCGGTCTTCGGGTGCGTTCACAAAACAGATATCAGGGCGAAACCGGCGTATGAAGCGGATGATCACCTCGCGGTGAGGTACCGTGTTTTCGAGTCCGCAGTCGGGCAGACCCGCATTTTCCCGGACGGCAAGCCCGAGGATATCAGCCGCTTTCCGGGCCTCATCCAGCCGCAGCTCAGGCGTTCCGCGCGTACCCATTTCCCCGCGGGTAAGATCCAGCACGCCGACCTTTTTGCCGGATCGGGCCAGGGCCGCCAGCGTTCCGGCACAACATAATTCCACATCATCAGGGTGGGCCGCAATGGCCAGTACATCCAGCTTCATAACAGGTTTTTTTACGTTGTTTTCAATACCTCAGTGTTTTCAATGCTTCAGCAGTGATTTTCCGGTGGTGTTTTCAATATTTCGGCTGCAGTGGCAGCCTGGTATAAACAGGTTTACGGTTCGTGACTTCGCTGGCACAGGACCTGATCGGGCAAGGATCACCCAGATAACAATACCTGTCAGATGGCAATACCTCCCGTCACCATGTTGCAATGTCCGAAAAGCCTTGTTTTAATGCAATGCGGTGTTTTCACCTGGAGCTGTTTGCAGCCACGAAATGAAAAGATGATGTAATGCCTGAATCAAAATGCGTGAGTCAAAGTATTAAAGCTGTGTTTCACTGATTACTTGGACCCAGCAAACAATGCCGTGTTTTTTTTGAAACGAATTCGCTTTTTTTGCGTATGATTTAAAAACTGTGTAACGCACTTTACAGAAGAAGCATGATTTTCCGCAGCATCATTGAAGGCATCCGGCTCTCGCTGTTCGCGATCTGGAGCAACAAAATGCGTTCGGCGCTGACGACGTTCGGCATCGTCATCGGGATCGTCATGGTCACCACCATGGTCACCGTTATCGATGGCATCAACCGCTCTTTCGAGTCGAGCATGTCCATGCTTGGCCAGGATGTGATCTTTATCCAGAAGTGGCCCTGGGGTTTTGGCGGCGAATACCGCTGGTGGGAATATGTCAACCGCCGTGAGATGCAGGTCGCCTATGC
>SKYY01000142.1 GCA_007127665.1 Balneolales bacterium
CTCAATCCATCCGGTGAAATGTACGGAGAGAACCGCCTGGCCGCCGAAGCTTCAAAACACCACAACCTCTCCGCCACGCAAATGCTCGAGCAGCTTACAACTTCGGTAGTCCGCTACGCCTCAAACGTTCCACTGAATGATGACATGACCATGGTCGTGGTGCGCAGGGTGTGAAATGGCGCATCCCATGCACGTTAGCAGATAACCCCGACACATACTGCCATGCACGTTAGCAGATAATGGAGGCACATAATACCATGCACATCAGCAGGTTACCGCGACACATACCACCATGCACGTTAGCAGATAATGGAGGCACGCTCCGTTTCTCTGGCTGGAAACAAGATGGAATACCTTTCCGTCAATTGTCCGGCAGCAACACTTTGTCAATGGCGTGTATGGCACCGTTTGTGGCAACCACGTCGGCCGCAACCAGCATTGCGCCACCTACGGAAATCCCCTGTTCGAGATGCTCAACCTTGAATACAGTCCCCTCATAGGAAGGGATATTGTCAACGGCAGCCAGGTTTTCGACGAGCATGGTGCCGGAGCTGATGTGTGCACGCAGAACATCCTTCAACTCATCGGGATTCTCAAGCAACCCTTCCATGACCTCTTGCGGCAGCTCATTGAAAGCCTGGTTTGTGGGTGCAAGAATGGTGAACGGTCCTTCCTCCTGCAATAATTCATCCAATCCTGTTTCCACAATCAGAGTATGGAAATACTGAATCTGTGCAAACTGTGACGCAGACTCAACAATATCCATGCCTGTTTCCATCTGCGCTTTGACAGACGGGCTCATAAGCAGCATCAGTGCCGCTATCAATGCAAATTTCCTCGTAACATTATGTTTTCTTGTATCAGACATAGTTCTCCTGTTTTCATTCACATTGTCTATTATTAATAACAAGCCTCCTCCCGGAACGTTCAAAAACTGCATCATTTGATCTGTTTTTACATGTTTTCACGCTCAAAACAGCTTCGGCAAGCCGCTAAAAAAGATGAAGGGGACCTGAATATTTGGTATTATACCGCGAGCGAAAAATCCTCCATGCAACCCTTAAGAAAAGAAAAGACATGCACGATATAGTTCTGATTAAAGGAGACGGTATCGGACCTGAAATCACCGATTCCGTCACGGAAATACTGGCTGCAGCCAAAGCGGACATCAACTGGATCCCGGCACAAGCCGGCATGGAGGCCTTCGAAAAAAACGGCAATCCGCTGCCCGATGAAACCGTCGAGCTGATCGACAAGCACAAAGTGGCACTCAAGGGCCCGCTCACCACGCCGGTAGGAAGCGGATTCCGGTCCATAAATGTGGCACTGAGACAGAGATTTGACCTGTACAGCAACATCCGTCCGGTGCGCACCCTTCCGGGCGTCCCCACGCGTTTTGAAAGTGTCGATCTGGTCACGTTCCGGGAGAACACGCAAGGCATGTACATCGGTCAGGAGCGCTGGGTGGATGAGGCCCGGACAACAGCGGAATCTGTTGCCATTGTCAGTCGTGATGCCAGTGAACGCATCATCAGGGCCGCTTTCGATTACGCAGTAAAACACGGACGTAAAAAAGTCTCACTCATCCACAAAGCCAATATCCTGAAATACACGACGGGGTTGTTCCTCAAAGTCGGACAGGAAGTGGCCGTCGACTATCCCGAAATCGAATTCAACGATATGATCGTGGACAATACCGCCATGCAGATGGTCATCCGTCCCGAAATCTTCGACATCATCGTCACCACCAACCTGTTCGGGGACATCCTGTCCGACCTGGCATCCGGATTGGTCGGCGGACTCGGTGTTACCGGCTCGGCCAATATGGGCGATCAGCACGCTATTTTTGAAGCCGTGCACGGTTCCGCTCCAGATATTGCCGGCCAGGGCAAAGCCAATCCAACGGCACTGCTCATTTCCGCTCTCATGATGCTCGAACACATCGGTCAGGTCGACAAAGCGGAGAAAATCCGCAAGGCCCTCTTTCGGACGCTGCCGGACAAGAGCGCCATCACCGGCGACCTGGGCGGCATCGGCAGCACCCGCATTTTCACCGAAGCGCTCATCCGCAACATGCGGTAGCGAAAGCAGCGGGCGGTCACAGGGAATGGATAGAGGCCTCGCGCGTTTCGGTATCGAAAATCGCCACCGTCGCCCCGGCATCAAAACCGTGCGCGGAACCGGGGTTCAGCAGCAGGGTATCCCCCTGCTTCTCGTTGACCACCTGGTGGGTGTGCCCGCTCACCACCAGATCATAGCTCCCGCAGCGCACCAGCGCATCGGTGATGGCAGGCTGCGTGCCGTGGTACAGTGCAATGCGGCACCCCTCGACCTCTGTACTGAAGAACTCATTGTGGATGGAGAATCCGTTTTCACGAAACTTTCCGGTAAGCCGGTAATGATCGCCGTCATTATTGCCAAAAACCGCATCCAGTTCATAGCCCTTGAAAAGCGGGACCGTAAAAGGGCTGCAAAAATCGCCGGCATGCAGGATCCGGCGCACATCCTC
>SKYY01000067.1 GCA_007127665.1 Balneolales bacterium
CGCCGGTAGGCCTCATCGGTGGTGTCGTTGAGCTGATCCATGTTGACCAGTTCCACGTTGGGATGTCCCTCCAGGGCCGGATCAATATTCCGCGGCACCGAAAGGTCGAGCATGACCGCCTTGTGGTCCGTGCCTTCCATCCCGGCCAGCTGCTCGCGGCCTATGACCGGACGGTCGGCACCGGTTGCAACGATTACCAGGTCGGCGCGTGCCAGTTCGGTGTTGAGGTCTTCCAGTCCGGCAACCGGCAGCTGAAACCGCTCGCCCAGGTTTTCCGCCCGCCTGCGGTTGCGGTTGAGCAGTACCACATTGCGCGCGCCCATGGAGATGAGGTTCTTGCAGGTGATCTTGCCGATCTTACCGGTTCCGACCAGCAGGATGTTCCTGTCGCGCAGAGATGTGAGCCGTTTTCTGGCAAATTGCACCGCCGCATAAGCCGTGGTGGCCGCACCGCTGGCAAGGTCGGTTTCCGTGCGGGAACGTTTGTGGGTACGCAGCACGAACTGCATAAGCCGGTGCAGAACGGCATCAACCATGCCCAGTGCATGGGTATATTCGTAAGCTTCCTTGACCTGTTTGATGATCTGAAGATCACCAAGTATCTGCGCATCGAGCCCGACCGCCACACGCAACAGATGTCGCACAGCCTCCTCACCTTCAAAAACGAAACCGAAATCGTCGAACTGCTCGCGGATACCGCCGGTGTGCTTGACCAACAGCTCAATCAGGATACCCGGCGTGGAAGTACGGGCAAAAATCTCAGTACGGTTGCACGTGGATATGATGATGACATCCCTGAGTCCGATCACACGCGCATCCTCCAGATAAGCCTTTTTCTGCTCTTCGGAGAGACTGAAGCACTCCCTGAGAGCCACATCGGCTTTCCAGTGATTGATGCCGACCGCTGAAAATTCACTGATCTGCGGAGTTATCGCCTTCATCTTATTAGCTGTACGATCCAATACCTTGTGCGTACCGATTTTCCGGTTAATTCTTTGACTCCGAAACCGTTTGGGCTTTTCCGTCAACCGGAACCGGAGTGTCTGTAATATGCCCTATTTTTTTTGAAATTTCATCCTCCAATGCGGATAAAAAATCGGGATGGTCGTTAAGCCCGCGGCTGACCACCATCTTTTCGACGTGCTTGTTCTCTTCTTCAATAACTTCCCGGAGCTCGATATCGAGCTCATGGGCCGTTTCAATATGATCCGTGACAAAAGCAACGGGGATGAGCACCATATGTTTCACGCCATAGTCGATCAGGCGCAGGACCAGCTCTTCGGTATTGGGCTGGGTCCATTTGGCCGGGCCGACGCGGGACTGATAGCCGAGCCAATGGGTCTCATGGTAGTTGCGTATCTTCATGATCGCATCCACCGTTTCCTCGATCTGCCCGGTGTAGGGATCACCCTTGTTCACCTCACTGAGCGGCGTGCCGTGCGCGGTGAAAACCAGGTGCACCTTGCTGCGCTCCTCATCGGTGAAATCCTCCTGAAGCCGTTCGTCGATGCGCTTGTTGACGGCCGACAGGTAGTGCGGGTTGAGATGGTACTGCCCCACCAGGTACTCCTGCCAAGCGGGTTTCGGTGCGTCGGCCGGACGCCCCTTGCGGATCGCCTCCCAGTTGCGGAAGCTGCTTCCGGTGGTTGTAAAGGAGAATTGCGGATACAGCGGGAGCAGTACGAGGTGGTCAATTTTGTCTGATATGGCCTCTTCGAAAACGTCATAGTCGAACGGAACCCAGTACCGCATGGCCGTGTAGACTTTCACAAAATGCTCGGGCCAGCTTTCCTTCAGCTGTTTTTCAAGGGAACGGCGCTGCAGTTCCGTAAGCGAATTGATGGGCGAACAACAGTCCGAAATGACCTTGTTCTGGCGGTTTGGACAGTATTTGCTGCCCTGGCATCCGTTCGGACAGGCATTGATCTCACGGTATTTTTCAGCAACACCCTTGTACCGGAATTTTGCAATCACTTTTGCCAGCCGGTTCTGGAACTTTCCGCCGCCCAGGTTAATGATATCCTGGTCTCCAAAAAGGTTCTCAAGAAAGTAACGGACCGCCTGCTCTGATGTGGGTCCGCCGAGATTCAGTAAGACAACTCCGATTCGTTTTCCGCTTTGGCTCATGTACAGATAAAAATAATGTTTCCTGACCAGCAACCGTGTATGTTCTCAGATCCGGAGGTGGAACAGGTGGTAGAAGCAATAAAGAAAATACGCATTTATCTATAAAAATGCAGTGTTTCAGGTGTATTTCCTGAGTTAATGGGCAGCAGTGTTTTCCGCCGGATCAGCCTTCATTTTTACCGGATGGCCTCAGATAAAAATAGAAACGGCTTCCCCTGCCCACTTCGCTTTCCACCTGTATGTCACTTTTATGTGCCTTGAGGATGCCTTTGACAACCGAGAGCCCAAGCCCGGTACCGCCCTTGTCCCTGGACCGTGCCTTGTCGGTCCGGTAAAACCGGTCAAACAGCCGCGGCCAGTGCGCCTGCGGTATTCCTATTCCGGTGTCGCGGACAGACACTTCCACTTTGTCACCGATATTGGAATAGTTGATGGATATGGTTCCGTTGTTGGTGAACTTGATGGCATTGGAGACCAGGTTGTCCAGCACCTGTTCAATCTTGCCGGGATCGGCGTACACCATGCACGGGTGGTTGTCTGTTTTGAGCTGCAATCCTTTGTTACCGGCGGCTTCACGGTACCACTCCGAAACATTATCCACCAGTTCCGAAAGGTTCACGTGCTCCCTGATGACAAAGTTCTCGTCGGAATCGTACCTCTGGAGCGTCATCAGGTCTTTGAACAGGCGGCCGATCCGATCCGCCTGGCTCCTGACGTTGCGCACGTATTTGCGGCGTCTTTCATCGTCCAGCGCAGGCAGCTCGAGCATTTCCAGCGATCCCATGATGGTGTGGAGGGGATTGCGGACCTCATGCGTGATATCGGCAAAGAACTGGGACTGTTTTTCATTGAGTTTCTGCAGGTGCTCATAATCCGACCTCAGTTTCTGGGCCATTTTGTTGACGGACCCGGATAGTTTTCCGATCTCGTCGGCGCGATCCATATGGATTACGTGTTGCGTGTCACCCCCGGCAATGCGCTCCACATCGCCGGTGAGCTTCAGGAGCGGACGGGCCATGTAATATGCCAGTACGGCGCTCATGACCAGGATAAGCAGGATGGCCACCACCAGACCAATGCTGATGATGTGCCGGATTGCGGTTACCGGCTGAAAAATCTGGCTTTTCGGTTGGTTGATGACAAAAAAACGGGCCTCGTTCCGGCTTCCCTGAATAGTGGCGTAGACCCAGATGTTGTCATCATCGGGCTGATTGACGGTCTCCATGACCTTCGTTTCGTCCAGAAGCAGGCGCAGCTGATCCGGACGCAGGTGGAGATGGGGCGACCGCCGGGTTCCGGCCGGATAGGAGGCGAGGATCGCCCCGTTTGAATCATACAGTGCAATCTGGTAATTCGAAATCTCCCCGACACGCTCCAGCTCTTCCTGCAGCTGTACTCCTTCCGGCAGGAATTTAAGGGTGTGCATCATCCAGTAGGCATCGCTCTCCATGTCGGCAACGGCCTCTTCCAGGATGTAGGCGCGGATGTAAAACAACGCATAGCCGCTTCCGGCCGTAACCGTTACGATGAGGATGATCGTCAGGGTGAGTGCCAGTTTGGAGCGTATGTTCATCAGGAGAAGGCCAGCTCTTTATTCAATCCGTATCCCATACCGCGATAGGTTTTGATAAGGTCGCCGTCTTCCCTGAGCTTCAGCCGCAGGTTTTTGATGTGCACATCCACAGTCCGGTCAAATACGTATTTTTCCTCATCCGTGATGTACTCAAGTATTTCCTGCCGCGTGTATACCCGTTTCGGGTTCTCGAAAAAGAGTTTGAGCAGTTTGAACTCGGTATTGGTAAGCTCGATTTTTTCTCCTTTCTGCCAGGCCTCCATGCTTTCGGGAGCGACGAACACGTTCCGGAAGGATATCCAGCTGCCCTTTTCACGCGGCCGCCGGCGCAGCATGGATTCCACATGGGCCTTGACCAGGTTCAGGCTGGCAGGTTTGGGGATGTAATCGTCCGCCCCCAGATCAAGACCGGCAATTTCGTCCTTCTCCTTGTCCTTTGCCGTTAAAAAAATTACCGGCACATCGCTCAGGACAGGGTGCTTTCGCAGATAACTGCAGATCTCGTATCCATCCTTTTCCGGGACCATGATATCCAGTATTGCAAGGTCGATATTCTGGGCGTTCTTGTCGATCAGATCAATGGCCCGGTTGCCATCCATCGCCAGAAGCACATCATAACCATGCATTTCGAGATAACTTGAAAGCATTTCCGCCGGTTCTGCTTCGTCTTCTACAAGTAAAATGGTGCGTTTGAAATTCACAGTCAGAAACCGTTTTCCCCGGGTTTGGCACCCGGCCTGTTTACATATTTTATGGAGAGAATTCGAAAAAAAGGAATAACGGCAAAGATAAGAAATTTTTTGGAATCAGGACGGATAGGTTACCGGGCGGAACAGATGCAGGACTGCCTGGGCTCCCGGGTGCCGGGCGGGTTGGATGCGGATCGGGTTGGATGCGGACCGGGTTGGTGCCGGGCAGGTTGGATGCGGACCGGGTTGGATGCAGCCCCGTCGCCGGTCACTTCACGTACTGCTTGTACCGCTTCCAGCGAATCAGGTGAAAAATAACAAAAATCAGGAAGATCACTGAAAAAAGGAAAAGGTAGTCGTACACCAGCTCCACGGGCCTTTCCTCCCAGCCGGGCCAGGAGCCGAGAATAAAGATTTCCGTAAACAGGATGATCAGGGGCAGGAACAAGGCCATTTTCAGGCTCTCGAGAAATACATAGTTCCATTTTCTCTTCTGCTTGTCCGGGCCCGGATTGGTCACATCAGCCTCCGTCGCTTGTTCAAAAAAGCAAGCAGGGCATATTCAAACGGATCCTGTGTATCCACTTCCTCATATGCGATATTCGCCTCGCTGCACGTAATGCGAAAATCCCTGGTGTACCCGGCCATTTTTTTCTGATAGTCCCTGCGTATTTCACGCGGGATCACATCCATCTCTCCCCCGGTTTCCATGTCACGGAAGACAAAGCGCTCGTCCGGGAAGTCCAGTTCACGCTCACTTCTCTTTTCGAGCAGGTGAAAGAGGATGACCTCATGTTTCTTGTGGCGCAGATGCTTCAGCGCAGAGACCAGCTCCTCCTGTTTCTGCACATTTTCAAACAGGTCGGTGAGCAGCACGATCAGGCTTCGCCGGTTGATGCGCTCGGCAAGCTGGTGGATGGCATCGGCCGACGCCGTCTGACGTATCTCCGGTGTCTCGCCGTCGTACTCCTGCAGAATCCGGTCCAGGTTCCGATAAAGGTGCATCAGATGGGCATAAGAGGACTTGGCGGGGAGGATTTCGCCCAGCCGGCGGTCGAACGGAACCAGCCCGCAACCGTCCCGCTGCCGGTGCAGCATGTATGCCAGGGCCGCCCCCAGGTGCACGGCGTAACGCAGCTTGGACCAGTCCGCAAAATAACGGAACTGCATGGAACTGCTCACATCCAGAAGAATGTAGCAGCGCAGGTTCGTCTCCTCCTCGTACTGCTTCACATAGTAGCGCTCCGTCTTGCCATAGACTTTCCAGTCCATGTGCTTCAGATCGTCACCGGGATTGTAGGGACGATGCTCGGCAAACTCGACGCTGAAGCCAAAGTACGGACTTTTATGAAGGCCGCTGATAAAACCCTCCACAATTTGCCGGGCCTTGATCTCCAGTGGCGCGAGCCGGTTGATAAGTTCTGGTGTAAGCAACATGAATTGTCGATTTTGAAACTGAAACGGGACCCTAAGATCCCTCTCACTTATGATTTGCAGAGTATATACTACTGCTTTTTACACAACACTCAAACTTCTCCAAACTTTTTTTATTTTGCATAGTTCCCATTACAACAAAACCCGATGGCCATGGCTGAAATAATCACCAGCAAGGAAACGCTCGTTCAGACACTGAAAGAACCCGGCTCCATGCCCGCTCCCCGCGAAGTGCTGATGGTAACACCGAGCCATTTTTCGGTGGAATATGTGATCAATCCGCACATGGAGGGCAATATCGGAACAGTTGACAAAGAAAAAGCCCTGTGGCAGTGGGAAGTGATCCGCGACAAATTCCGGATGATCGGGCTGCGCGTCCACGAGATGGAAGGGGAACCCGGCTTCCCCGACATGGTCTTCAGCGCAAATCAGAGCCTTCCGTACATCGACCCGGACGGAAACAAACACGCCCTCATGAGCATCATGCACTCCGGGCAGCGCAAGGATGAAGTGCCCTATTTCGAGCAGTGGTACCGGCAGCACGGCTACGAAGTGCACTACCTCGATGCCGAAGGAATCAGCAATTTCGAAGGTATGGGAGATGCCATCTGGCATTTCAAAAAGCGGATTCTCTGGGGTGGATACGGCTACCGGTCGTCGCGGCAGGCTTACGAAGCCGTATCAAATACCTTTGATGTGCCGGTGGTGGTGCTGGAGCTCGTCCACCCGGCTTTTTACCACCTCGACACCTGCTTTTGCACGCTTGACGAAAAGAGCGTGCTGATTTATCCTCCCGCGTTCACGAAAGAAGGCCTGGAACTGATCCATGCCGCTTTCCCGGTGGTCATCGAAGCCCCGGAGAAAGAGGCGCTGGAGCTGTTTGCCTGCAACGCATGCTGTCCGGATGGAAAAAACGTGATTATCCAGAAAGGGTGCCGGGAGGTAAACAAAGCCCTTAAAGAAAACGGATTCGCCTTCCATGAAGTGGATACAAGCGAGTTCCTGAAAAGCGGCGGCAGTGTCTTCTGCATGAAGCTGATGCTCTGGTAGCATGACCGTCACCTGGGCAAAACATGAGCAGACCCTTCTTTCTGCCCGGCAATCAGCGCGATGATGCTGGTCCCGGGATGATTTGATGTAGATTTTTATGTTGATTTGATTTCGTATCCCAACCCAGTTCCAAAAAAAATAAACAGATAACAGAAGTACATGAGTAAAAACTTAGGAGCCCCTCCCAAAAAGAGAGACTGGTTCACCCGGTTTCTGGATGTCATTGAATGGCTGGGCAATCTACTCCCGCATCCCGTCACGCTCTTTGCCATCTTTGCCCTTGGCATCATCATCATCAGTGGAATTGCCGATTTTTTCCAGTTGTCGGTCCCCGATCCGCGCCCGGAGGGAGCGTCCGGACGCTCGCCTGACGGTACCATCGAGGCCGTGAGCCTCATGAACGGCGACGGTCTGCGCATGATCCTTGAAAACCTGGTCACCAACTTCACGGGTTTTGCCCCGCTTGGTGTGGTGCTTGTGGCCCTTCTCGGCGTGGGTGTTGCCGAGCATTCCGGCCTGATCAGCGCCATGATCCGAGGCATCGTACTCAAAGCCGCTTCCGTAAAACCCATGAAACTGGAAAGCACCAGCGGACTGAGTCTGGGACAGAAGACCTGGTACTACAGCAAACGTCCGTTTGCCATGATCCTGGAGCCGAAGATACTGGTTACCGTGGCCATCGTTTTTACCGGGATCATATCCAACACCGCATCGGAGATCGGCTATGTGGTCCTGGTGCCGCTTGGTGCGGTGGTGTTCATGTCACTGGGACGTCATCCGCTGGCCGGACTTGCCGCGGCATTTGCCGGGGTTTCCGGTGGATACAGTGCGAACCTGCTGCTCGGCACCATCGATCCGCTGCTGGCCGGACTTACACAGGAGGCCGCGCAGCTGCTGGCTCCCGAGTACACCGTGCACGCCGCGGTCAACTACTACTTCATGGTGATCAGCGTGTTTCTGATCACGATCGTAGGCACCTGGGTGACCATACGCATCGTGGAACCGAAACTGGGTCCCTATGACCCGTCCATCGCCATGGAAGACGTCACCGACGAACAGTCCATGCAGCCATTGACCTCCCAGGAGAAGAAGGGCATCGTCTGGGCCAGTATTTCGTTCCTCGTCATGATCGGCATCCTGCTGCTGGGCGTCATCCCGGAAAACGGCCCTCTGCGCAATCCGCAGACCGGCGAGATCCTGAACTCTCCCTTCCTCAACGGTATCGTGCCTATCATTTTCGTCGTGTTCCTGATCCCCGGCTTCGTTTTCGGCAGGGTGACCGGATCCATGCGCAACGACCGCGACATCATCGACGGCATGTCCAAGTCGATGTCCACTCTCGGGCTCTATATTGTACTCACCTTCTTTGCCGCCCAGTTCGTCGCCTTTTTCGGCTGGACCAACCTCGGGCAGATCGTGGCTGTTTCCGGTGCGCTTTTCCTGGAAAACATCGGTTTCACCGGACCCATGGCCATCATCGGGTTCATTTTCGTCTCCAGTTTCGTCAACCTGATGATGGGTTCCTCGTCGGCCAAGTGGGCTGTGACCGCTCCGGTCTTCGTGCCCATGCTGATGCTGATCGGATACAGCCCGGAGATCATCCAGGCCGCCTACCGCATCGGCGATTCGGTCACGAATGTCATCACGCCCATGATGAGCTACTTCGGTCTCATTCTGGCCTTCGCCAACAAATACGACAAGAACCTGGGCATCGGCACCATCATCAGCACCATGCTGCCGTTCACCATCTTCTTCCTGATCGGCTGGGTGATCCTGTTCTATATCTGGGTCTTCTTCCTGGGGCTGCCGGTGGGACCGGAGGCGCCGACGTACTACACGCCGTAATGACCGGTCTCCCTGAGTTCTTATACCACGTTCAAATAAATCGTCGGGAATAACACAAAAAATTTCGAATGAATTTTTTTTTGATTATTTTTTAATGATTTGAACAGAAATAAAAGGATACGTTCGGCATGGGTAAAATAGGCATACTTCGTGAGTTCTGGGAGTTTTTGCGGGTGCGCAAAAAGCTCTGGCTTGCGCCGATCGTGTTCGTTCTTCTTCTGTTAGGACTGTTAATTGTGGCAACCAGCAACACGGCCCTCGCACCTTTCATATATGCCCTGTTCTGAATTGCCCGTAGTTATCCCCGATGTATACAGATTTTTCATTAAAATCCGGCTCTGGCTTTTCAGTGTCGGATTTTTTTTAATCCGGACGGGGCTCAGGCATGGTACCTTCGATCAGGATACCGCATATGGCCCCGTGCAAGCGGCATCCAGCGGCAGTGGACGCAATCCCCTTCCGTCTGTGACTTCTTTGACACGATAAAACCTACCAACCACACCTGTAACCATTTCACGGTTCTATGCAACAGACCAGACCTGACAAAGCGATCCTTGCACTTGCCGACGGCACAGTAGTCCACGGCCATGCCATCGGACACCGCGGCACCACCGGCGGTGAGCTCTGCTTCAATACCAGCATGACCGGCTACCAGGAGATCTTCACCGATCCCAGCTACCACGGGCAGCTGATGATGATGACCTACCCGCACATCGGCAACTACGGCGTATCTTCCCGCGACGACGAAGCCCGCAAAGTGATGATTTCCGGATTGATCGTCCGCGCCTTCTCCCACCACTACAGCAATACGATGGCCGACGGCGACCTGGACGGTTACCTCAAACGCAATAAAATCGTGGGTATCACCGGCATCGACACCCGCAAGCTGGTCCGCCATATCCGTGAAAAAGGGGTGCTGAACGCCGTCATCTCCAGCGAAACCGACAATGCCGATGAGCTGGTCGCAAAGGCAAAAGAGTGGCCCTCCATGGTCGGACTGGAGCTGGCAACCAAGGTCACCCGCAACGAACCGCAGACCTACAAACCCGCCGATTTCGAAGACCTGTTCCCTCAGATATC
>SKYY01000126.1 GCA_007127665.1 Balneolales bacterium
CGATCGCCGATCAGCATGGAATCGCACACCGAGTAGTTGCGGGAATTCGCAGCCTTGGGGCTGATCTTGACCAGGCCTCGGTAACTGTTCTGCGAATTTCCGGCTGCAATTCCCTTGGAGATGATCGTGCTGTTGGTGTTCTTGCCAAGATGGATCATCTTGGTGCCGGTATCGGCTTCCATTTTGTCGTTTGTGACCGCAACAGAGTAGAATTCACCTATGGAATTGTCGCCTTTCATGATCACGCTCGGATATTTCCAGGTGATGGCGGATCCGGTCTCGACCTGGGTCCATGATATCTTGGAGTAATCACCTTTGCAGAGTCCCCGCTTGGTCACAAAGTTGAAGATTCCGCCAACGCCGTTTTCATCCCCCGAATACCAGTTCTGGACCGTGGAATACTTGATCTGGGCGCGATCCAGGGCAACGAGCTCAACTACTGCGGCATGGAGCTGATTGCTGCTGAACATCGGCGCGGTACATCCTTCCAGGTAGCTGACATAGCTGTCCTCTTCGGCAATAATGAGCGTGCGCTCGAACTGTCCGGACTCCTCGTTGTTAATCCGGAAATAGGTCGAGAGCTCCATCGGGCTCACTACGCCCTTCGGCACATAGACAAACGACCCGTCGGAAAAGACCGCCGAATTCATGGCGGCGAAAAAGTTGTCATTCGTAGGCACAACGGAGCCCATGTACTTTTTGACCAGATCAGGATAATTTTTGATGGCCTCGGATATGGAACAGAATATCACCCCTGCCTCAGCCAGCTTCTCCTTGAAGGTGGTGGCAACGGAAACGCTGTCAAATACCGCATCCACAGCCACACCAGCCAGCATTTTCTGTTCGGAAAGCGGAATACCCAGTTTTTCGTATGTGTCAAGGATCTCCGGGTCAACCTCATCCAGGCTGTTCAGTGCAGGCTTTTTCTTGGGCGCCGAATAAAACTGGATTTTGTCATAATTAATGCGCGGATACTTGATATTGGCCCACAGAGGGTCTTTCATGGTCTTCCATTGCCGGAAGGCCTTCAAACGGAACTCGCGCATGAAGTCGGGCTCCTCCTTGATATCGGCAATCATGTTGACGATATCCTCATTCAGACCTTTCGGGAAATAGTCGTACTCCACGTTGGTCTTGAATCCGTACTTGTATGGCTGTTTTACCAGGCTTTCGATGGTTTGGGTATCACTCATAACAGATATTGAAACGGTTGGTTGTGTTGGATGTTCCGTTGCTATGGAATTTGCAGTTTTTTAACAGCATCGCCCGCTTGCGAAAACCGGGTCGATATCATCTGCGCTTCCTACTTTGTAACCACGCCGGCGGCATTGGAAGTTCCTTATTTTGACAAAATCTAAATATAAACATACTAACGCCCACAATCGAATCAAAAGTGCACTTTTTTTGCAGGGCAGGCGACATTTACTAAAAAAGTAAGCGCTTTCATTTTTGCAATAAATTCCGGTATTTTATGGTATCAATGGGCAGCGCCAATGCGGCCCGGCCCTTTCAACACGTGTTATCCTGTCACATATCCTCCAGTTATGAATCCAAACCAGCAAAAAACCCGCATTCCGGCGTGGCGGATCATGCCGATCATCGTGCTGCTTTCACTCTCCACTGTCTTTTGCAATTCGGAAAAGCAACCCGATTACCCCACACCTCCGCAAACCCCGGAATGGGCTGTCAATGCCACCATCTACGAAGTGAACCTCCGTCAGTTTTCTGAGGAGGGAACGTTTGCCGCCTTTGCCGAACATCTGCCCCGTCTTCGCGACATGGGCGTTGACATTCTGTGGCTCATGCCCATCCACCCGATCGGTGAAAAAGAGCGAAAAGGCACAATGGGCAGTTACTATTCCGTTTATGATTATCTGGATGTGAATCCCGAATTCGGCACAAAAGAGGATTTCCGGGAGCTGGTCCGGCAGATTCACGAGCACGATATGTACGTGATCCTGGACTGGGTGGCCAACCATACTTCGTGGGATGCGGTGTGGACGCAAACGCATCCCGAACTGTACGAAACGGACGAGGAGGGCAATTTCATCATTCCGCCCGGAACCGACTGGACCGACGTGATCCAGCTTGACTACAGCAATCCCGAGACACATCGCAAAATGCATGAGGCGCTCGAATACTGGGTGCGCGAATTTGATATAGACGGATATCGCTGTGATGTGGCCGACCTGGTGCCTGTGGAGTTCTGGAATGAGGCCCGTTATCGCCTTGACCAGATCAAGCCGGTGTTCATGCTGGCTGAAGCCGAGACACCGGAGCATCATATCCATGCTTTCGAAATGTCTTACGCCTGGGAAACCCACCATCACATGAACCAGCTGGCTGCCGGCGAGATCACCATAGCTGATTTCGAGCAGCATCTGGAGGAAAACCGCGAGCGTTTCCCTGAATTTGCCTACCGCATGCAGTTCACATCCAACCATGACGAGAACAGCTGGAACGGCACGGTGTTCGAGCGCCTGGGTGACGGTGTTGAGGCGTTTGCCGTTCTGGCCGCAACCATACCGGGCATGCCCCTGGTCTACAACGGGCAGGAAGCGGCCATGGACAAGCGGCTTGAGTTTTTTGAGAGGGACCCGATTGAATGGGGTGACTTCCCGCTGCTGGATTTTTACACGAGACTGCTGCAGCTGAACAGGCAGAACCGGGCGCTGTTCAATGGTGTGCACGGCGGCCCGCTGACCCGGCTTGCCACCACGGCCGATGATCAGATTTTTGCTTTTTACCGTGAAAAAGAGGGTGACAGGGTGGTCGTGCTGCTCAACCTGACGGACCAGCCGGCCTCATTTGAACTTTCAACGGCCGAGGCTTCAGGCAGCTACACAGATCTCTTCCGGGATATCGAGGTGGTCCTGGGCGACGCGGAATCGTTCAACTTTTCACCATGGGAATATGCCGTTTACCATACCGGCATGTAGCCGTCAGGGACATCTCACCAGGTCCGGGCAGTATCTGGCGGGCTAGTATCTGGCGGGCTAGTATCTGACAGGGCAGCATCTGGCCGGGCTAGCATCTGGCGGGCTAATATCTGGCGGGCTAATATCTGGCGGGCTAATATCTGGCGGGTTAGTATCTGGCCAGGGCAGTATCTGGCGGGGCACGGTTGAACCGGGTGTTCATTCACCTGGCATGGTGGCTACGGTTCATCCGGACGGTCCCTGACCAGTATAAGGTTATCATTGCCGGCAAACCCCGGATCCTGGGCCCGGTCCAGCAGCCTTCTTGAGGTAAACGGGACATTCCTTTCCAGATAGCTTTCCAGGTCGCCGGTGGTTCGCCGTCCATCTTTCAGGCCCTGGAAGAAATACCAGGTGAAGATATCATAGGGTCGTCCTGTACGGTCATTATAGGCGCTATACGTGCCGGAGCGTTGGCCGGGACTGGCTGCCCAGAAAGCTGCGGCCGTTTCGGGAAGGCGAGCCATCACCGATTGCAGCGCTTGCGCTTCCTCTGCCCCTGTACGGACGCCGTTATCGGTATGCGTCCCGAAGATTGAGGCCCTGGACCAGTCGGTGTCCAGCACCATGACAGATTTCCGCGTACTCATGCCGGCAATCGTATCCACCAGATCCTGGACAGGTATGAGGCCGCTTGTGCCTCCCGCGGGGTCATAATCAACGGGAACGAGAAGAAAGCGGTTATCCGGATCCGTGATTCCGTGGCCGTAGTAGTAGACAAAGAGATCGGATTCATCTTGTGAGAGATGCCTTCCGCCGATCATCAGGGAGTCGCTCTGCTGAAGGAGGCGCCGCATCTGATGGTAAGTCATGTTTTCGTATACCCGGATGTTGTCTGAATAGTACCCAAGCACCTGGCTGGCATAGAGTGAGGCAAGCTGTGCGGTTCGCGAGGCATTCGGGAGGTGCTGCAGCGGATCGCGGTATTCGCCATTGATGATGATGATGGCTATGGCATCGGGATTCGCCCTTCTGTTTTCCGGAAGATTCCGTTCGATTTCAATGTCACCGAACACCATATGGTCAGGCAGAACCACCTGATCGCCGATGCGGGCCGTGTCCGCGACCTGCCATATGCGCCTGGAGTATTCTTTGGGCACGTATGCAGGACCGTCTGATCTGAGGATACGGTACCAGCGGTCATCCACATCGTTAAGGAAGGGGAAGCGGCTTTGGCTGCCGACATGCTGTATGATATTGTTGCTCAGGATTGCCGGTGAGGTTCGCAACGGCACGCTGGATGAAGTAACTTCCACAAACTCCTGCATGAAGGCGGAGAGTGGCGTGTATTGATCAAACCGCACATCCTGGTACTCCAATTGCAGGTGGAGGCCGGTGGTGTCGCTACCGGGAAGCCTTCTTAAATCCGTCACTTGTCCAATATGAAATGAGACGGCGTTATCCCGGAAATCAAGGGGGCGCGCATCCACCAGATTTTCTGTTCCGCGAGTAATGGTGAGACGGGCCCGGGCATCGGTTGAGAGGGGGACCGGGATGGAATCCTGAATAACCCGGGTACCTGTTTTCTGAAGCAGGCGTACTTCACCTGCCGGACGTGGTTCACCGTCGGGTTTCATGGTGAGATAGCTGGCTGCGCCGATACTCACTGCCGCAACATTGAGCATGGCACGCTCACGGGTTGAAAGACGGTCAGCGTCGATTACAGAGGAGTTGGAAAGATAGAGTCCCATGGCCATACCGGACAGGCCGAGTGCCATATATCCGTAGCGTGGCCGGTACTGCTGGATATACCGTTCCGAGGCGATGTGCATGTTATAGAGCAGTGCCCGTTCATTCAGCAATTCCAGTGAGAAGACCGGGTTTTGGGGAGACGGAGTGATTACTGGATGGAAAAACCTTTTCTCAGACAGGGTGGTTTCAGAATCCGGGTCGGCTACGGGCTGTTCGGCAACCATCCATGCCGAAGTGGTGCAGCTGCCGAGTGTCAAGGCAAGCAGCAGAATCAGCATCGTGCAACTGAGCGGGCCGGGGATGCGCGTTGATGCCTGTAGAGTGTCAGGTGTCCCGGCAGCCCCGGATCCCTGCAAAAGCTCCTGTGCAGGTAAAATTTCCTGTGCATGCAGAAACTTCCGTGCATGCGGCAACTTCCGTGCATGCAGAAGCTCCGGTGCATGCGGCAACTCCTGTGCCGACGGAAGCTCCGGTGCATGCGGCAACTCCGGCATTTTACGCAACTTCCGGGATGCTGGATCTGGAGAAAAAGGCATGAGTGGGAAAAAGGTAATTGGAAAAATAGTGTCTTTTGACGGCGGATCACCTGATTATACAGTACAAGAAACAACGCTGACCAGAGACTGCGCAAAAACAGCTGCCGGAGAATCAAATGGAATACCTGAAACTGTTTTCCGATAACGTCCCCGCCTGCATCTTAACGGGTGATTCAGCCTTCATATTTCCACTGATATCGGGACAAAGTTCCGTCTCTTGTTAAGATAACACGTGTAAACCTGATTTCAGAGTGGTATATTTGCCTGAGAAAAGCCCTTTTTCAAGTTGCAATTAACGGTATTTCTCCTTTTTTTTCAGCTTGGACCAGGGGCGTAGAATTTTAAACATTTACAATACTGGTTAATGGGCGTAAACTGGCCCCGGACACTATTTCAGAAATTTTTTCAACCTCAACATTCACCCTTTCATAAATCGGATGTGGCTATGTCAGAAAAACAATCAGGAATGAAGTCATTTATGTCAAAATCCCGCGTATTCCCTCCTCCCGAGGAAATCCGGAAAAAAGCATGGATCAACTCACTGGATCAGTACAAGGAAATGTGGGAACAGTCTGTCAATGATCCCGACGGGTTCTGGCTGGAACAGGCCAAGACTCTGGACTGGTTCAAGGCACCTACAAAAACCCTTGAATATGAGTGGAACACAAAGAAACGGATCATCAAACACACCTGGTTTGAGGATGGCGAGCTGAATGTTTCCTACAACTGCCTTGACCGTCACCTCGGCACACCCATCGAAAACAAGACGGCCATTTTATGGCAGGGTGAGGCAGAAGATGCCGTACAGGAGTACACCTACAAGCAGCTTCACACGGAGGTGTGCAAGTTTGCAAACGTTCTGAAATCAAAAGGCATCAAAAAGGGCGACCGCGTGGCCATCTACATGCCCATGATCCCCGAACTGGCTATCGTGATGCTGGCCTGCACTCGTGTCGGTGCCATCCATTCCATTATTTTCGGCGGTTTCAGCGCAGACGCGATCAAGGGCCGTGTAAACGACTCGGATTGCAAAATGCTCGTTACATCCAACGTTTCCCTGCGCGCCGGCAAGAACATCCCGCTGAAGAAAATTGCCGACCAGGCGCTGGAAGACTGTCCGACCATCGAGAACGTAATTGTTACCAAAGTCACTGACGATCCCTGCAACATGGTGGATGGACGGGACGTCTGGTACCATGACGAGATGGAAAAGGCAAGCGAAGAATGCGAGCCCGAAAAAATGAATGCCGAAGATCCGCTCTTTATCCTCTATACCTCCGGGTCCACCGGAAAACCAAAGGGTGTGGTCCACACCACCGGCGGATATCTGCTGCATACGGCGCTCACGCACAAGCTGGTGTTTGACATCCACGATGATGACATCTACTGGTGTACCGCGGACATCGGATGGGTAACCGGTCACAGCTACATCGTATACGGCCCGTTGGCCAACGGCGCGACCAGCATGATGTTCGAAGGCGTGCCGACCTACCCCGATGCCGGGCGTTTCTGGCAGATCTGTGACAAATTCAAGGTCACGGCATTTTATACGGCACCCACCGCCATCCGCTCCCTGATGAGCCAGGGCGACGATTGGGTGATGAAATACAAGCTGGACTCGCTGCGTATCCTTGGTTCGGTTGGTGAACCGATCAACCCGGAGGCGTGGATGTGGTACTATACCCGCGTGGGACGCGAGCGCTGCCCAATCGTTGATACGTGGTGGCAGACCGAAACCGGTGGTTTCATGATCACTCCGATGCCGGGTGCCATGACCCTGAAGCCGGGCAGTGCTTCCAAACCATTCTTCGGTGTGGATCCGGTCATCCTTCGTGACGATGCCTCGGAATGCGACGTTGATGAAGGCGGCAAGCTTTGCATCCGCAAGCCGTGGCCGGGCATTATGCGCACCATGTGGGGCGACCATGACCGGTTTATCGACACCTATTTTGCGATGTTCGACGATATGTACTTCACCGGTGACGGATGCCGCATCGACGAAGACGGCGACTACTGGCTCATGGGCCGCATCGATGATGTTGTGAACGTATCCGGACACCGTATCGGCACCGCGGAAGTAGAAAGCGCGCTGGTCAGCCATTCCATGGTTGCGGAAGCGGCCGTTACTCCGGTACCGCATGAGATCAAGGGACAGGGGCTCTATGCCTATGTCACACTGAACGAAGGCGTTGAGGAAAGCGATGAGCTACGCAAGGAGCTGGTGATGCACGTCCGCAAGGAGATCGGGCCTATCGCCACGCCGGAAGCGATCCAGTTCGCGCCTTCCCTGCCGAAAACGAGATCGGGCAAGATCATGCGCCGTATCCTCCGGAAAATCGCCGAGAAGGACACGGGCAATCTGGGTGACATCACCACCCTGGCCGATCCGAGCGTGGTCGAAAAACTGATCAAGGACCGTGGCCAGTAATCCGGAGCAGATAGCCGGAATGCCTGCCTGTCTTTGAACTGACTGTAATAAAAAAACCATACGGGTGGATGTCTCACATGCGGAGATCATCCACCCCTTTTTTTCATTAGCGAATCTGCAATTCGCCCGTATTTCATATTTATTTCCAAAAGCATTCTTATTTCACCTTATCAGATTGAATACGCCGATGATACATATTCCATAGCGGCGCAAAACAATCCGGTAATATTATGCACCTCAACATATATTCAGAGGGTAACCCATGTCTGAAAAAAAAGTAATGAATCGATGGTGGGTAGTCGTCGGGGCACTCGTCATTCAGGTAAGTCTCGGCGCTGTATACATCTGGAGCGTTTTCCAGTCGCCACTCCTTGAGTTTTTCCCCACCTGGACCGAAACACAGGTAACATTGCCGGCACAAGTTGTTCTGGCCTTTTTTGCCCTTGCGGTGATCCTGGGCGGGCGATTCCAGGATCGCCTTGGTCCGCGTATTGTGGCAACTACCGGGGGACTGGTCCTGGGATTAGGCCTGATCCTGGCACGCTTTGCGTATGCTTTTGAGCCAACCGGCGCTCTGGTGTGGCTTATCCTCACCTATGCTGTCCTTGGGGGTATTGGGATAGGTGTTGCTTATGTCTGTCCGATTGCAACCTGCGTCAAGTGGTTTCCGGACAAACGCGGGATGGTAACGGGCCTTGCCGTGGCCGGTTTTGGCGCCGGTGCCTTTTTCTTCGCTCCGCTGGCCCGCGGCCTGGTATGCGGAGATGCCTATTCCCTTTTCAATGTTGCCTTGTTCAATCTGCCTCAGATAGGTGTGTTCAATACTTTCCTGGTACTGGGTATCATCTTCCTTGTGATTGTGGTAGCCGGGGCTCAGCTGATGCGCAATCCCCCGGAAGGATACAAACCCGAAGGATGGAATCCTCCGGAAGGAACAACAGCCGCATCCGCCCCGAAAGTGGATTTTGCCCCGGGTGAAATGCTCCGTACCCCTGCCTTCTGGCTGCTTTGGATCACCTTCTTCGCCGGTTGCACGGCCGGTCTGCAGATCATCATGAAGGCTTCCCCGATCTGGCAATCCTTCTCTTTTGCCGAGATAACAGACACCATGCCCCATGCCACGTATCTGAGCGTTACTGCCATGGGGGCTACGGCCGTATCAGTCCTGGCCATATTCAACGCCGGCGGACGTATTTTCTGGGGCAAGATTTCCGACATGATGGACCGCCGGGTAACCCTGCTCATCATGTTCCTCATCTGCGGTGCCGCCATGCTCACCCTGGACTTCATGCGCATCTTCCCGCTTTATCTTCTGGGAATCAGCATAATCGGTCTGTGCTTCGGTGGATTCCTTTCTGTATATCCTGCACTTACCGCTGACTTTTTTGGCACCAGACACATGGGTGTTAATTACGGTTTCATGTTTACGGCCTTTGGCGCAGGCGGCATTGTGGGTCCCTACCTGGCTGCGGCTTTCATGCGCATTGTCGATCATGTTCCCTACGAGACCACCTGTCCGAGAGGCACCATTCAGGAAGTGCAGTTCGCCGTGGGAGATTACAGCATGGCATTCTGGGTCGCGGGAGCCGCATGCCTGGTTGCCGCTGTGCTGATCATGCAGTTAAAGCCCAACAGGATCCAGAAGAAATAGTCGGGTTGGTTTTTCGGCAATGTACGCCGGCTTAACCAACGCCGGACGTACCGGCACATATTACACACAGGGCCGGATCGGGGCAACATGCTCCGTCCGGTCTTTTTTTGGCTTGAGAATAATGTCCCATTTGTGGTCTCAGGGACATATTTGGCCGATAATCCCGACTACAGTCGGATGACCATACCCAGCCCGAGCAGGTGACGCAACCGGAAGTTGCTTTCATCATCCCATGTTTCAGAAAGCCATACAGGCAGTTCGTAACGCAGGAAAAAGCCACGGTCACGGCCAAGGTAATCTTCGATGTTGAGTGACAGGGTCAAGCCTGCACCAGCATTCATGAGC
>SKYY01000219.1 GCA_007127665.1 Balneolales bacterium
ATATTATTGCTCTTTCAGTTTCCCTCAGGCAAATATACCCTGAATAGTGTTCCCTTGTCCACTTCACTCTCCACCTCAATCCTGCCCCCCATGGCCTCCACCTGGTTCCTGGTTATAAACAGACCAAGTCCCACCGATTGTGTCTCCTCGTGCAGCTTCTTGTACATTTTGAACAGCTTGCGGCCATGGCGCTTCATGTCGATCCCCACGCCGTTGTCTTCAACACGGACTACGGTGAACCCTTCGGTTCGCTCCGCTTCAATCCGCACCCATGACGGCCTGTCCGGCGAGCAGTATTTGATCGCATTGGAAAGAAGACTGTGCATGATGCTGTCCAGGTACGACGGAATGGCATGCACAATGGTTTTCGGCGGCACCGTAGCGACTATTTCCACTTCCGATTCTTCGGCCGTCGGTGCCAGTGCGGTAACGGCCTTTTCCAGGATGGCATGCAGATCGACCCTCTCAAGATCCTGCCTTTCTTTTGCCCGGATATCCAGGACCTCGTTCAGGTGGCCAATGGTCTCTTCCAGATTGTCAGATGACGATTTCAGCATCTGGACAAAGTGGTTCCGGTACGTTTCGGGCTCTTCCATCTCAAGCACCATCAGAATACCCAGCATATTGGCTGTGTGAATCCTCAGGTTGTGCGAAACAATATGGGTGAAATCGCGCAGACTTTCATTCTGCTTCTCCCGGGCAGCAAGCAGCGAGGAGATCTTTTCCAGATTGTTCTGATAGTCCGTGACATCCCTGACTGAGACAATGACCCGGTCTTCTCCAAAAGCAACCGTGCTTGCGCTGAAGTATTTTGTTTGACCGTTGATCTCCAGCGGATATTCAAATTGCGACACTTTTTTATGATCGAAACATGCACGAATGGCATCCATCTGCTTTTCAGCATGCGCGGGAGGGAACAACCCGGTTATTGACCTGCCCAGAAACTGCCCGGGAGCCATCTGAAGGTCACTGTAATCACTCGTCTTCACATCCTGGAAAACACCGTTTCTGTCCATGACAAAGATAATGTCCGGGATGGCCTGAAGCAGGGAGCGGTGATAGAGTTCGCTTTCCCGGACCTGCTCTTCGGACTCCCGGAGTTCGCGTCTGGTGTTCTTGAGTTCTGTGAGGTCAATATCGATACAGTACATCTCCGGCTCACCAAGGGTGTTTTTCAACAGTACATGGTTGGAGTATACCGATACCAGATTGCCGTCTTTGCGCTTCAGGTCCAGCTCTGCTGAAGGAATGGCGACGCCATTTGTGATCCAGTTTTCAACTCCGGCGATCACCTCTTCTCGCATGGCTTCGGGTATGATCAGATCCGTAAGCTTCTGTCCAATGGCTTCCTCCCGGGTATAGCCGTACAATTTTTCGGATGCCTTGTTCCAGTAAATCACCTTCTGGTTGCGGTCATACCCCTGAACTGAAATATCAGGAAGACTTTCGAAAATCTCTCGGAAACGTTGTTCGCTTTCGATCAGCCGCTCATCGGAACGCTTGCGATCGGTGATGTCCTCCTTTACCGCAAGATAGTTTGTGATGGCTCCGTTATTGTCGTGCACGGGCGATATAATGGCCCGCTCCCAAAACAGATCCCCGTTTTTCTTTCTGTTGTGAAGCTCTCCTGTCCAGGCGTTACCGGAGGAGATGGTTTTCCACAAATCCCGGTAAAGTTCCTGTGATTGCGAACCCGACTTGAGTACCCTCGGATTCAGCCCGATCGCCTCATCCGCCTGATAGCCGGTCACTTGCGTGAACATCGGGTTTACGTATTCAATGACGCCTTCCGTATCGGTGATAACCACGGACACCGGGCTCTGCTCCACAGCCACCGAGAGCTTCTGCCGTTCCTGTTCCGCGTTTGTTTGTTCTTCAATACTCCGTTCCAGTTCTTTTGCATACGTATCAAGCTGGTGGAGATGTTGTCTGTTTTCGATGACAATTGCCACATGATGCGCAAACCCCTCCAGAAGCCGAATTTCTTCCTCCTCCAGATGGCAAGGAGTATCCACAGACACCAGAATCATTACGGCAATGGTCTCTCCCTTGAGGCGAATGGGCAGATGCAGGACAGGCCTCATCCCCAGGCTATCGGCGACTTTCTTTTCAGAAGCGTTGAGTTCCGCTTCTTTTGTATCCGCAATAACGTGTAAGGTCCCGGTCTTTATGACATTCGCGATCAAAGGAAACTTTTCAATTTCCAAAACGCCGTGGTCAGGGTGGGGATCTTCCGCATCTGCCGGTATACTTGCAATACGTCGCAAGGTATTTTCGTCATTCTTCAGGTACAGTGCGCCTCTTGTAAAAGTGGTGCCGGTGACAGCAAGGGCTTTTTGGAGAATGATATCATAAAGATCGTTGTGTCCGGAAACAGAAAGCATGTTCTGGATAACCTCCAGAAACGCTTCAAGGCGGAAATTGCTTACAATCAGTTTCTCCTCGGATTCTTTTCGGGTGGATATATCCATCACGATACCGTCCCAGAGCGTACTTCCATCTTTTTTCCTGCACGGTTTGGAAGAGCATAACAGCCATTTCGTATCCTGATTCGGCATTTCGACCCTGAATTCACAGTGGAACAGTGTTAAATTCACGGCCGACTTCAACACTTCGCTGCGGACGCGGTTAATGTCATCCGGATGGATCAGGTCAAAGATAACCTGGACATTGTTGTTGATCTCCTCGTGTGTGAGACCAGCTAAATTGACTATAGAAGCCCCGACATAGGGAACATCCATGCTCCCGTCCGGGTGCAACTGAAACTGATACGCGATAAAAGGAAGCTCCCCGGAAACAAATCTCAGCAATTTCCGGTATTTCTGAAGTATGGTTTCCGCTTCCCGCTCCCTGGTTATATCTTTTCCAATCCCCACCAGTGCGTTCGGTTTTCCATGCTGGTCAAACTGTGGAGACAATGTTATCCTGTAATGAAATCTGGAACCATTCGCTTCGAGAGACCAGTTGTATTCCACCTGCTCCCCCTGCAGACCCCTTTCATTGGCCTGCACATGCGACCGGGCCTTCTCTTTGCCAAAAAGCTCCTCCGCAGTTTTATCCAAAAACACTTCCGGTTTCAGCCCCAGTTTATTCAGCCATCTGCCATATACTTCTTTGTGACGCTGCTCTGAATCGAGCACATAGAACAAATCCTGGGTATCTAACAGCATCTGAGTCAGATCGGAAGTACGCTCTGTCGGCAGATGGTTTTCAAGAACCCTCAGGAAAGGACGCTTTCTGTCGATACCATTCCCAATAATCTGTTTTTGTTTCTCCATTGTGAACCGGTCAACATATTATAGATGCGTCTTACAAACTCTTGTACGGCATGACTGTAATACTTTGCGAATTACGAAAGCGGACGGAACCCTTGCATAAATTCAGCAGGTAAAAGATGTTATCGGAAATTTCTGAAGAAACTTAAGTTCCCTCTGGCACATATACCCTGAACAGTGTTCCCTTGTCCACTTCACTCTCCGCCTCAATCCTGCCCCCCATGGCCTCCACCTGGTTCCTGGTTATAAATAGACCAAGTCCCACTGATTCTGTCTCCTCGTGCAGCTTCTTGTACATTTTGAACAGCTTGCGTCCATGGCGCTTCATGTCGATCCCCACGCCGTTGTCTTCAACACGGACTACGGTGAACCCTTCGGTTCGCTCCGCTTCAATCCGCACCCATGACGGCCTGACCGGCGAGCAGTATTTGATCGCATTGGAAAGAAGACTGTGCATGATGCTGTCCAGGTACGACGGAACGGCATGCACAATGGTTTTCGGCGGCACCTTAGCGACTATTTCCACTTCCGATTCTTCGGCCGTCGGGGCCAGGGCGGCAACGGCCTTTTCCAGGATGGCATGCAGATCGACCCTCTCAAGATCCTGCCTTTCTTTTGCCCGGATATCCAGGACCTCGTTCAGGTGGCCCACGGTCTCTTCCAGTTTGTCAGATGACGATTTCAGCATCTGGACAAAGTGGTTCCGGTACGTTTCTGGCTCTTCCATCTCAAGCACCATCAGAATACCCAGCATATTGGCTGTGTGAATCCTCAGGTTGTGCGAAACAATGTGGGTGAAATCGCGCAGACTTTTAAAAATATGCCTGTACTTCTTTTCGCTTTCAATCAACCGTTCCTCGAAAAGCTTGCGGCCGGTGATGTCTTCCTTCACCGCAAGATAGTTTGTGATCATACCCTTCTTGTCAAACACTGGCGAGATGCTGGCCAACTCCCAAAACAGCTCCCCGTTTTTCTTCCGGTTGTGCAGCTCCCCGGTCCAGGAATTTCCGGTACGGATCGTCTCCCACAAATCGCGGTAAAACGCATCCGGTTGCGTGCCGGATTTAAGTACGCGGGGGTTCCGGCCTGTGACCTCCTCCGGATGATAACCCGTGACTTGCGTAAATGTGGGGTTTACATATTCAATATCTCCTTTCAGATCCGTGATAACCACGGAAACCGGACTCTGTTCCACTGCCGCCGAGAGTTTCTCCAGTTCCAGTTCCGCAAGCTTGCGATCGGTAATCACATCACCGTATATGATGATCCCACCGATTTCCCCGTCCGCCTCATACCACGGCCGGCACTCCCAGGAGGTCCACTGTACCGAGCCATCGGCTCGCTGGAACGGGTCTTCCTCTCTTCCGATAATTTCTCCATTAAGTGCTCTCTGATGCACATCCCTCCATTTTTGAGGGATATCAGGAAATACCTCGTAATGGTGTTTCCCGATGATCTCTTCCTGCTTCACATTGTAATCATCCAGATAGCGCTGGCTGACATAGATATAGTGGAGGTCTTTATCGTGGACGGCAACCGAGCTTCTGTTGTATTTTATCACATAACTCATCAGGTCGTGGGAGTGCTGCAGTTTCTCCTTGCTTTGCAGCAGCTCTTCCTCAATGCGCTTGCGCTCTGCAATACTCCGCTCCAGATATGTTGCATGAGCATTCAGATGCTCAAGGTTCCGCTTATTCTGGATAGCATTCGCAGCCTGGTCTGCAAATCCCTGCAAAAGCTGAATTTCCTCATCCGCGAAATCATATGTCTTCGTGGTCGAACTCAGTATCAGTACCCCAAAAGTGTTCTCCTTCAGGCGGATGGGCACATAAAGGACCGACTTCAGATTCCTTTGCAGGACGATCTCCTTTTCGGCGTCTGTCAATTCTGCTTTGGAAGTATCAGCCAAAATAACATGGGTGCCCGACTTCAGTGCCAGGGAAGCATGCGGATGTTCCTCCGGGTCGGCAATGCGCAACGCCTCGGGAAAATCGGGAGGAAGCGGCGGATTAGTGGCACTCAGAACCAACGTTTCCCCGGCATTTCCCAGGTAAATGGCACCATTATCCAATCCGGTCACCGCAACCGCATTGTCTATGATCGTCTGCATGAGATCTTCCTGCTCAACGGCAAAGGTCATTTCCCGGCTTATTTCAAGGAAAGTAGCAAGACGACGATTGCTTTCAATCAGTTTGCACTCTGAGTTCTTGCGCGCCGAGATATCCATCATCATGCCATTCCAAAGTGTGCTGCCATCGGTTTGCCTTTTCGGCCGCGAAATGGTAAGCACCCATTTCTGATCGGTATCCGGCGCAATAATCCTGAATTCACTATTGAAAATTTCGAGCTTTTCAGCCGATTCCCGGATCTCTTTATTCACACGATCAACATCGTCAGGATGAATCCGTTCAAATATCTTCTCCGGATTGGCTTTGAGTACACGCTCAGGTACTCCAAACATACTGTAGATTACGGAGCTTGTGTATGGAATGGATAATCTGCCGTCCGGGTAAAGCTGAAACTGATACAGCACGGCAGGTATCTCCCTGTTGATAAAACTGAGAAGCTCCAGGTTTTCCTTCTCCTGCTTCAGCAATTCCTTGGGCCGGCCGGTGTCCTGAGAGTCCGGCATATCATGTGCGGAGGGCGTCGGTGCTTCCTGATCTCCAGAGGGCGTTGCTGCTTCCTGATCTCCGGAGGGCGTCGGCGCTTCCTGATCTCCGGATGAGTGGTCTGCGTTCCGGGTTTGCCTGCAGTTGCGGTGCGCCATCAGCAGCCAGGACCCCCCGGTTTCATCATCATGAATCACCTGTCCGCGGCACATCATCTGCAGCTCATTGCCCGATGCCCCTTTATAACGCACGGATTGCTCAAATATCTGACCGTTTGATGGACCGTTTGATGGACTCCCGACTGTCTCCTTAATGGCGCTGAGATCATCCGGGTGGATGCGTTCCATCCATTTTTCCCCATTTTTATTTCTCAACTCCCCGTTCAACCCGACCGTTTTCTCAAAAGCAGGGCTCACCCAAACGGATTCCGGCCTGTTGAGGTCCCAGAACCAGAAGCCGTCAGGTGCGGATTCGTGGATAAGTTCAAAGACCTCAATGCGTTTCCCCAGGATACGGTGCAAATCATTTTTAAGATAATTCATGGCACTAACGACTTTTGAGGTCAGTTGTACATCCCCCGGCGCGTCAATTCAGGAAACCAGATGGCCGTCTTTCGCTTCCTGACTCTATTTTTTATTGGGATCTGTTATATGGGGTACTCAAGGGGATACAACTGTATTCACACAATAAACGGCAGCTTTTAAATAATAGCAAACAGAACTTGTAATAATTTACAGTGGAACCATTTAAAGCGGCTGCAGCCATCACTCAGAGTCCGATTGCTCAGATGGAACCGACGCACTATTCCGGATCACGATAATGGCCCTGGGATGATGTGCGGAGAAATAGCCGTATCCACCCTCAACATTGCCGGGCAGGTTGATGGGTTCGTTGGCCAGTGATGCCACGATGCCGCCGAAACGACGGCGGGCATCAAGAAACCGGAAATAGCCTTCCTCGATATGCGAAAGCACCGCAACCACGGTATCGCCCGACAGGTCGGCGTCCCACATGACCTCACGACGGATCACCCCGTCCTGTGCCGTGAGATCGGTGAAAACGGAGCTGTGCAGTACCAGATTGTCCTGCGGGAAAAAGAGTGAATCCGGCTCTTCAAACAGGGATGCCGAGGTGGCGTTATAGACCTGAAGCTGGAAAAACTGTTCATAAGGCAGGTCCTGAAAACGGATACTCAGACGTCTGAAAGCAAATTCGCCGGCCTCATAGAGATCCATACCGGCAGAGTCAATGGCAACGGGTTCCATGAGCCTCGTGGTGGCAGAGACCGACTGGCCTTTGAGCGAATCGAACAGTGAGATGTGCAGGCTGTCCCCGGGAGAGAGAAAGTCGGGATCCCCAAGATAGAAACCGGGCAGGCCGAACTGGCGCAGCTCCAGATCGTCCCGGCCGCTTCGCAGTGTTACGCGCCCTCTGCTTACCATGATGGCTTCGACGAAATCCTGCTCCAGATCGTCCAGCGACTCGGCTGACAGCGCTGAAAAGCTGCGGGTTGCCGCTACCAGGATGGTGTTATCGCCCAGCATCAGGCTGGAGAGCACGAGCTTTTCTTCGGCCGGCTCCACGTCCATGGGCAGCTCGAACAGCTCACACGAGGTGAGCTTAAGCAACAGCAGCAGAAGCAGCAGCAAGGGAAAAATGACGTATTTCACGGGTAGGACAGGTTGAAGTTGTAGGAAATGGACGGCAGGAATCCGAACAGGCCCGTCTGGACGTACTCAAGTGATTTGCCGTTTGATGTGATGGAAACCCGGTAGGGTGAGGCCCGGTTGTAAAAGTTGTACATACTGAAATGCCATTCGCCCTGACCAAACCTTCGCTCAGGTCTGCGGAGGATGAAATTGACATCCAGGCGGTGTGTTGAAGCCAGCTGTTCGGCGTTTCTGTCGCTGTAAACCGGCAGCAAATCGATGCCGGTGAGCGATGGATTGGGCATCAGGAACTGGCCTGTCTGAGCGGTGATGCGCGAACCGGACATGTAGACCCAGGAAAAGGAAAAGCTCAGCAGGGAGGTCAGGTCCATCATGCCGACCAGCGAGACCGAGTGGCGCCGGTCGTACTTGTCGGGATAGGAGACGCCCCTGTTGAGTCCGTCGAAGTGCCTTCTTGTCCTCGACAGGGTGTATGATCCCCAGCCGGTGAATCTGCCCGTATGTTTGCGCAGCATGAATTCGGCACCGGTTGAGCGGCCGTCGCCCGGGAGCAGCTCCTCTTCAAAACGGTCATTGAGTATCAGGTTTGCCCCTTCCTTGTATTCGATAAGGTTGTACATCCGCTTTACGTATATTTCGGTCGAGAAGGTGAGGCCGCGGTCAGGGATGGCCCCGAAGTATCCGATGGCGAGCTGTCTGGCTGATTGCGGCTCCACGCCCCTGGTCACCGGGTACCATAAATCGGTCGGCAGCGCGATCGCCGAGGAGGAGACCCTGTGCATGTACTGCCTCATCACACTGTAGCCCAGCTTGAAGGAGTGATTTTCCAGCGGAAGGAATCTCATGGAGAAGCGCGGTTCGGGTCCGTGGTAGAAGACGCCTGTGGCCGCACCGCTGTACCGGAGCCCGTATTCCACCCGCCAGACGCGTGATATTTGCCAGTCGTGGGAGGCGTAAAGCGCTCCTTCGGTACTGACGAGCCTTTCGCCTGCCGATGATTCTATGAGCTCTGAAATGTCCCCCGAAGTGCTGATGACGTTGGGCCGGAACAGGTGCGTGACAAAACCGGCGCCGAACTGCACCTGATGTCCCGGGGCGGGGAAGTAGTCCCAGTCTGCCTTCAGGCCGTAATCCTGGATTTTGGAGTTGAGGAACACCGAGTTGTCGGAAAACCGGCCGGTGACATCGTAGTCGAATGCCGTCTGGTGCGCGGTGACGTTCGAGAACATGCGGCCGCTTCTGTAGACATGGTTCCAGCGGATGGTGGTGATCACATTGCCCAGACCGAACCCGAATCCCAGATCATCCCAATCCTCATCATTGTCGCCGTTGGACCCGTTTTGTGCGTCCTGTGTGTTGTTTTGTTCCTCCGTGAACGCCAGGATGTCCCTTCCCAGGTAGGCCGAAATGTAAAATCGGTCCCTGTTGGAGAGGTTGTAGTTGACTTTGGCGTTGACATCGTAAAAGTAGTACGGGAGGTCTGCGCCGGCCAGTTTCAGGACCTGGTCAATGTAGGTTCGGCGTCCCGCAGCCATGAAACGCATCCTGCCGGGTATGATGGGGCCGTCCAGTGTGATGCGGGAGGTGAGCAGCCCGATCCCGCCGGTGGCGTTGAATTGTTCCATGCTGCCGTCTTTCATGCGGATATCCGTCACGGAGGAGAGGCGTCCGCCCTGTCGGGCCGGGAACGAGCCTTTGGTCATCTGGACATCCTTGATGGCGTCAGTGTTGAATACGGAGAAGAACCCGAAGAGGTGTCCCGTGTTGTAAACGACGGCGTCATCCAGCAGTACCATATTCTGGTCATCGGCCCCGCCGCGCACGAACATGCCTGTGGTGCCTTCGTTGCCTCTGGTGACACCGGGCATGAGCTGCATGACCTTCAGGAGGTCGGCCTCACCGGCAAAAGCCGGTATGGTGGTCACTTCATCTGGTTTCAGGGCAACGACCCCCATCCTCACGGATTCCACGGACTCTGACAGGGTGTAGCGGCCGGCTGTAATGGTGAGTCCGTCCAGCACGGCGGCCTGCTCTTCCATAAAGACTTCGAGGGACGGGCTATCGCG